>CAIYET010000519.1 GCA_903925285.1 Candidatus Hydrogenedentota bacterium
AGTATATATTATATCAGACTAACCTCAAAAGTCAAGCTCTTTCTTGAATGCGAATTTGCTCACGAAATAGCGACACCCCCTAAACAACGATTGCGCAAAACTTTATACCCTTTTACGAAACCTAATGACGGAATCGCTGCATACGAATGCGTGAACACCTTCCCTCAAACGAATGCATAAAGGAGAATGCCACGTGCAACGAAGGGATTTCCTGGCGGCGCTCTTGGCGGCACCGCATCTGACAAAGGAATGGGTGACGGGACATGGATTGGAGGAGGCAGTAATGAGGCCCATAAGGGTCTTGGCCCAGAGCAAATCGACAGGTGAAGCGCTATTTCTCGGCATCGTGAGCGATGAACTGGATGACAATCCGGTGAAGGCCTTCGAACTCGGACGCGCTCTCGGATTGAAACGCTATTCGATCCGAAAACTCGGCGCAGAGCGTATCCCGTATGTTCCTGAAGCAGAGCTTTGCGCGGTAGACGATATGTTGAAGAACGGACAGGGGACCGTGGTCAGCATTTCGCCTGGCACCAACAAGGTGGCTCTCGTCGAGGCGGAACTGGACAAGATGGTTCGGGTCGACTTGGCGAAGGCTATAGGGCTTGCGCACAGATGGAACTGCCGTTCCGTGAATATTTTCAGTTGGCTCAAGACTACGGGTGCGGAGCCGCCAACGAAATGGGGGCTCAGTCCGTCGATGCCCGCGGGTGTTGTCAAGGGTCTCAAACAAATGGCGGAGTTGGCCGAGTCCGAGGACGTCCTGTTGTGCGTCGAAACCGGGTATCAGACATGGGCGGACACCGGCACGGCAGCCGCGGCGTTGCTCGAACGCGTGGGGAGCCCGCGTTTGAAGATTCTGTGGGATCCCTCCAATTCGATGGCTGGGCGCGCCCGATGGGGTCTGGCATCCGACGCGCCCGAACGCAACGACCCCACGGGATGCCTGCTTCAGGAACTGGAAGCCATTTCCGGACTTTTGTCTGAGGTCCATGTCCGCGATATCACGCTTGGGAAGGAAGGATATCTATGGGCCCCGCTTGGTGGAGGGATTATTGACTGGAAGCGGATTCTGGCTGCACTCGTTGTGAAGGGATTCCTCGGTCCGCTCAGCATCGAACACCACCAGGAGGACAAGCCGCAGGCCGCCCGCCATGCCGTGGACTATCTGCGCAAACTGGTGGCCGGACTGGATGACAGGCCAACGGCGTAACGTTCAGGCAAGTACGACAGGATGGCGTAAGGATTGACGCGCAAATGGAAAGCCCCCGGGTCATTTTCTGGGCGGTCCAATGAGCGCGGTCAAGACAACTTCTCTCTAGGAAGCCGCCAGCCAATGACTGGATGGCGGGCCTCTTAACAAAAGGGAATGCAGGAAGTCAAAAGACATGCAAGGGCCTACTCATCTGGTGACAGGCATTCTGATCCAGAAATCTCTGAAGAAGGTCCGTCCTATGCCATTGCAGTATTCGGGGGTTGTCGTGCTTGCTGTGCTCTCCCACGGCATTCTGGACAAGTTGGCCAAGGCTACGTACCATCCAACTGCACCCCTGGCGCATGACTGGTTCTGGGTCATATCCCATCTGATCATCGGTGCTCTGGCCGTCTACATCTTCGTCAGGTTCTGGCGAGACTACAAGTTTTCAATGGTCTGTTCTATTCTTCCCGACCTGGATTGGGTTCTACGACCCGTGGTGAAACTCTTCTCTGCGGGAGACGTAGAGAAGCCTTTCCTCCATACATTGGTCCTCCGATTCATCGACATTTTTGTTCCGCCCGAAATCTGGAACGTCTTGCCGGACTGGAATCTGGCGCGGAAGGGACTCCTTGTGGAAGTAATCCTGTTTGCGATACTGCTTACCTGCATTCAGGCTCTCAAGAAGCATGACACGGGCGTTTAGGGACCGGATTCAGATCATGGGAATGACTGCACCGCGTTGAACCCGATGGCTAACAGTCATAGTCTTTCGAACATCTCGGGACGTATCCTGCTCACGCAACCACTTCAAGCCATCCGCAAGCATCTTGATGACTTCCTCGCCCTTCTTCTCGCGGTCGGGATGGTCAATGGGATACCACCGGATCTCCTTGGGCTCGCCGAGCGCCGCAAAGAGGGCCTTGCCAGACTCTGGGATTACAACGCCGTCGTTTGACCCGTTCTGCATAAGCACGGGCACGTTGGCAATATGGCGCGCATGGAGCACCGGCTCAGCGGGGCCTATGCAGAACGTGAGCAGTGGTCCGGCAAAGGGCAGCAGCCAGCCCGGTAATTCGCGGCGCACTTCAGGGGCCTTGGCCAGCAACGGGAGATTGCCGCCGCCCACCACCAGGATGGCGGCCTTGATCCGCTTCTCCTGGGCAAGCACGGCGGTACCAGTGATGGCCCCATAACTGGCGCCCACGAGGTAGATACGGTCGTTTGCGATGTCGGGCCTGGTCTGCAGATAGTCGATCAGACGGCGGGTATCGTGAACCGTTTTCCAGCAGCGTTCACGGTAGGCC
>CAIYET010000520.1 GCA_903925285.1 Candidatus Hydrogenedentota bacterium
CCGGATATTTGGTAATGAGACCATTCAGTACGCTTGCAGCGCCTGTAAGGTCTCCCTTTTGCTGCTGATAAAAAGCCAGCGTAAAGGCATACTTGGGCATGTCTGGTCTGATCTCCGTAGCTTTTCTGCAGAAGTTCACCGCCTCGTCGAGACTGTTCTTCGAGAGAATCACGCAGAGGTTATATGCTGCCTGAGCCATCTGAGGATCGTTTTTCAGGGCTGCTCTCAGGTGCTTCTCCGCTGAGATGAGATCATTCGCCTCGGCTTCGAGCAGGCCCAAGTTAAAATTAGCGGCTGCGTTATCGGGGGCTACTTTCAACGCATTCTGCAACGCATTCTCGGCCTTTAGGTTTTCTCCCATGCGCGCATACGCCATTGCTTCGTTGACCATGGCCAGCACACCTCGGGGCTCCATCTTGAGCGCCTTATCATAGGAATCAACCGCCTGCTTGAAATCACGGCGATCTAGGTAGTAGTTGCCCAGGTTGTAGTGGGACTCCCATTGGTCCGGTCGTGACAGGATTGAAGCCAGGTACTCGTTGTTTGCGGCCTCGACTTTTTTCTTGTCCACATCCGTCAGCAGGAGGTTCGGGTAAGCGGCAAGCGCCGCTGCAGCTCGAATGCGAACGAGGCGGTAGTCATCGCCGGCAGCCTCCACGAGCGCTAAAACAGATTCTTCGGTCGGAACGCTTTGCAGGGCTGTGGCGGCCGCAGAGCGTATGAGCGGCGACGGGTCCTTGATTGTCTTGAGCAGCGCCGGTACCACCCGCGGGTCCCCGGAAACCGGGACTAATCGGATAAGTGACGTGGCAAAGATTTCGTCCCTTTCTTTGCTCGTCACGTAGTCGAGCATCTCCGGCAGGTTGCTCCAGTTGCGCTTGCGCGCGGCATCGACAAGAGACGCTCTTTTGAGCAAAGGCGCCTGGTAGTCACGGGCTCGCCACTTGCGGACCCATTCATCTGCCCACTGAGGTGTCTTGTCCTGATGGCAGAGATTGCAGGCGTTGGGTGACTTGAAGGCTATGGTGGCCGCGGGCGCAGGCGGTAGCATCGAGTGGTCGGTTCTGCGCATCCGGGCGAATTCCGTCATGGGCATGTGGCAGGAAATGCACTTATTTCCCGGACTGTCGGCCTTGTGGTGCGTGTGTTCAGTGGGATTGTCCACCTTGTCTTGATGGCAAGGCATGCACGCCTGGTTGGCCTTGTCCTCCGCCTTGAACTTGTACCGACCACTGGAGGTGTGGCAATGGAGGCAATCGAGTTTTCCCGACTTAACACAGGGACTCATGAGCCACGAGGTGTACGTGTAGTTCTCTCCAAGGTCACGACCATCCGGGTAATAGTCAGGGTTTTCAAGCGTCACCAGACCAAAATGGTCGAAGAACCTGTCCCCGGGTTGGAAGGTATCCGTGAGCACGACCGCCTTGGCATGACAAGTGGAGCAGGTCGCGTTGTTCTGCTCCTTGGAAAAGTCACGCCCGCCGCGTGTTAGTTTCAGGTCTTTCGGAACCGTTCCCTTTGGGGCGGCTTCGCAGATACGAATGTGCTCATCAGCAGGACCGTGGCAGGTCTCGCAGTTGATGCCCGGCTCCTTCCAGACCGTACGGTACGTGTCAGTCTTCATGTCATAGTTTGTGGACACCTGGCTCACGTGGCACCCGTAACAGGCGGTGTTGAAGGTGTACTGCCAGTCCTTCCAGTGTATCGGTTCATCAGTCTGACCCGGAAAGTGCCGCACCCCGCTCCCAGCCATGTCGAACCACTCCTTCTTGTTCACGTCGAAGGCTACGGGCAGAGTCTGGAGCCGACCGCGATCCATGGCGGTCAGAAAGTAGTAAACGTTCTTGCCGCCCATCGCGTGGTCTATCCGATATTTCTTCTCGCCTTTGGGACCCCGTTCAATGACCCAACCGATCTCGCCAGCGATGTCCGCGCGGTACCGGGAATCCCCGATAACGATCTCTTCCGTCTGGGGTGAGAGCTTGTCGCGGGCCAATTCAGCGGTATACGGCTGCATGGCCAGCCCGTGGTGCGAAGGCGCCCACAACTGATAGAATTTCTCGTGGCACGTGCGGCAACTAACAGAGCCTGTGTAGGAATCAGGCGGCGACATTTGACCCGATGTCGCCGGGGGTTCTGTGCAGAGGCCCAAGTCTGCATGCAGAACGGCTATGATTAGGTTTCCTGGTTTTTTCCACGAGTAACGCAGGTCAGTTGAGCCCGCCTGAGAGCTTATTAGATCAAGGTTGGTGTCGGAGTACGCGATAGGGCTATACTGGAGCGTAAGCATTGCCCCAGAAGCGGGGATAGCGATTCCCACAAATGGAGCGAAGGTCTTGGTCAGAATGTCACCCCTCAAGGTTTGGTTGGCGAGAGGGACACTTCCAACTCGAGGCTCCCCAAATTCAAAACCAAAGTGGCTCCAGTATAATCCCAGCAATACGGGTCCCAGACCGACTCCAGTTTGAACGAACCAACTCTCAAGGTTTGAATTGGTAAATTCCAGGGACGGCGTTGCTGCGAAACTTCCAATGTTGACGGGGACGGTCCCGGCCGTGATGAACGGACGCCTAAGAAAACCTCCTGCCGCAGCAAAAAGGCTGTACTTCTCATAGGCTAGAATGTTGAAGCCAACTGTTCCGGTCCAGAAATTGGCGTCCTTGAGAGAGACATCCATCTCAGCAATCTCTATCGGAACAGCAGGAAAGATCTCATTCTCAATGGGCAAGTTCAGGTTCGAACCTACCCACTGAAAACCCACCTGGGCGTAGGGGTTGACCTTGACATTTTCAGAAAACCAAATCAGAACTGGATGTCCGCCCGGCACAAAGCTCCGTCCCAGGAGAGTAGATGGCAGACAGAGTAAGAGGCAAAGTAACAGCCCGCCAATCTGTTTCATGTGTGAGTTTCCTCTTTATCCCAACACCCTTTGCAATCTGAGTCTTGAAGCGATTATGCCTACTCGAGGATCTTTGGACCGGTGAGCAGTCAAAGGGTGGTTCCCCCTCACCACGAAAACGTCACTGTGTCGTCTTTCACAAGACCTCGTAGAAACGACACCTTCGTTACATTGCTGAAAAAAGTTTTTAAATAATGAGTTTCAAGCACCTCCGATTGTTTGGCATGAAAGCCTCATCCCAAGCCGCTTTTCGGCACAAACTCCAAGCAGGAAAATTTGTTCTTTCGCCGTTGTCAGAGGGAGTGAATCGTTAGGATCGATCCTTCCCACTTTCAACACAAATCTTGTACTACCTGAGGTTCAAAATCTAATGGCCATCAGTGGCGTAAGCCTTTTCCTCAACTGCCGTC
>CAIYET010000521.1 GCA_903925285.1 Candidatus Hydrogenedentota bacterium
CCGCTTTGGATGGATGATACGCCGGTGCGAAAGCGGCGTCGCAGCCACCGCACTCCAAATCGGGCCGTTTCTCGAAGCGTGTCGCTTGCATCGATAATTAGGAGAGCTGTACCCTATTCTAACTCCTAACTCCTAACTCGGACTGCGAGGCGCTGGGCGGCGCGACGTGCGAGGGCCATGATGGTAATCTGTGGGTTGACGCCGAGCGAGCCGGGGATGACCGATCCGTCCATTACATACAGATTGGGCACGTCGTACGAGGCAAGATCGAAGTCGACCACGGCGTCCACGGGCGTCGCGCCCATGCGGCACGTGCCGAGGGGATGAAACGCCATCGCTTCAAGATATGAGGGCTTCACGGGCGCGGCTTCAAAGGCTTTCACGGCATCGGGGGATTCGATCGACATCATGGGCAGGAAATTCGTAAACACACGTTTCGCGCCGGCTGCGAAGAAGATCTCGGCGAGACGTGCGATGCCGAAGCGCATGGTTTCCGCGTCATGCTGGTTTATCTGGTACAGTACGATAAAGGGCATGCCGAAACGCCCCGGCACTACGCGCCCCGATGTGGTGTCGGCGACCATCACTCCGAACGCGGAGAACCGACTATAAGCCGCAGCAAGATCCTTGAGGGCGTGGCCCGCACCGGGAAGGGAAGCCATCATCAGGCCCGGCGGGATAAAGATACCTTCGAGCATGATGCCACGTTCGGCCCAATGGTCGATGTACGCGCCTTGCGGCAGCCCCTTGAATCCGTCCACGACTTCGTCCATCTCGGCCAAGACACGCACGGCGGGATGGATGTGCAGTCCGCGACCTACCAAGTCCGATGTGTTTGCCACTTCGTTACGCAACAGAAACACGGGGGTTTGGAGCGTGCCCATCGCCAGCACGACCACATCGGCGTGAATCTCGAAGCGTCCGTCCGGTCCTCGCCCGGCCACGCCGTAGGTCTTCGTTCCATCCATCAGAAGATGGTCGACCGTGTGATTGGGGATCATCCGTGCGCCCGCCTGCAACGCTCGGGGGATGAAATTCTTCTCCATGCTTTGTTTGGCGCCTTCGGGGCATCCGTACTGGCATTGGCCGCGTCCCTTGCAGTCGCGAATATTGTGGCGAAGGGGCTTGATCTCGAGTCCCAACGCAGCGCAACCGCGCTTGAGGATACGCCCATTTCCGCCCAGCAGCGCCTCGTCCACAGTCGTAACCGAGATGCTCTCTTCGATGTCGGCAAAAAATGGCTCCAACTCTTCGTAGGATGGCCCACCCCACGCCGCGACGCGTTCGCGGGGCGGACGAAAACAGGTGGAACTGTTGATGATGGTGGATCCGCCGACGGCCTTACCGATGGGGATGGGAATAAACGGACGCCCAATGGCGACGGTCAAGGCCGCATTGACGTACATGCGCGCGAGACCGTCCAAGACCCCGTTATGGTCGTGGGTGTCGTATGCGCCGCCTTGTTCGACCAATAGGGTATCGATGCCTGCTTCGGCCAATGTTGCGCCGGCCACGGCGCCGCCCGCGCCCGTGCCGACCACAACGACCTTGCACGAATAGATCTGCATCTTCATGGGCTTATCCTCGCCTCTGGGTCATAACCCACGGCCTGGGCTGCTTCGGGCTGCTCGAAAAATGGCACTAACGTCAACAGTTTCGCCGTGACGACCAGCATGCGCAGGAGCGCGCTGCGTTTCACCTCGAGCCGCGTCAATACATGGATTCGCTCGTCCTGCGTCAAGGTCGTCAGCCTGCGGCCAAACGAGGGTACCGAGGTCCAGTTGAGCATGTGCAGCAAGAACCGCACACCCGTCAATGTTGGCATGTCGAGCGCAGCCAGCATGCGGCTCGCATCCGAAACACATGCCACGCGCGTGTCCGCATAACCGAGCGGGAACCGTCCGCCGCGCGGTATGAACGCTTCGCCAATGGCCGCGAGGATGCGTTGCTCGCCAGAGGTAAGATAGCGGTCGCCGCCCGCCGCCGCATACCAGAGTCCCGCCGTAACGAGGAAAATCGGGCCGTCGGTCATGAATCCCACGATGTAGGCCAGGTGGCCGTACATGATGAAGAAGACGGTGTAGCAGACGGTCGAGCAGGCTTTCGACACGAGCAGGATGGGCACGAGGTTGGCATGCCGACGTGGGTCGCGGTACGTTTGGACGGCGATCCAAGTGATCATGGCCATCATCGAGACGGAGAGAATCCGCCAGAACGCACCTTCCGGCACATTCGCAGGCAGCGGGTAAAGCGGTAGCGGCGAGATGAAGCGGCTGACGGCATTGATCGCGGCGGGGATGTATGGACCGATCAAGAGAAACCCCACGCATCCCGCCGCGTACATGCCGGCACTGATCAGCATCCACACGCGGAAGACGCGTTCCGCAGCCGTCCAGACTTTGGATTCGATGGTCATTTCCACCAACCTTCCCGGCGCACGGCCGTGTCGTAATAGTGTTCGCGAAAGTAACGGATGACAACGTCGATGTAGGACGGCAGCGGTGGGCACGCAATCCCGAGGCGCGCCATGGCCGCCGTACTCATTTCAAGATTGTAGTCGATGCGCTGACCGGCGTAAAGGAACGCCGTCCACGGGATGCCGGTCGCTTTTTCGAAGAGTTTCGTGCGGGCCACCGGCGCCATCAACTTCGGCGACAGCCGCAACAGGGGCCGTCGTTTGCCCCATCGGTCGCTGACAAGATCAAAGAAGGCATTATAGGTAATCGGATTGGGGTACATGAGCGAATAGACCGTGCCCGGCTCGGCATCGCCTTTTTCGAACAGGCTGAAAAAGCCGTCTGTGACGAAATCGACCGGCGCGATATTGCACTTGCTGGGACCGGAATCCGGCACGATCCAATGGAGGTTCCGTGCCACCGCGATCATCGCATAATAGGGTCCGTCGATCTTCTCGATGTATCCAGTCTTCGAGTCGCCGACGACCACCGCCGGTCGCATGACGACCGCGGGAACCTTGCCCGTCCATCGTTCGCGCACAAGTTTCTCGCTCAGAAACTTCGTCTCCTCGTAGTAGTTCTTGAATCCTTGCCCCTTGTCGAAATCGTTCTCCGAAAACGACCCTTCGTGCGTCCCCGCAACAGCGAGCGTGCTCGTGTGCGCGAGTTTCTGGAACGGCTCGACCGTTTCGAGGAAATCAAGCACGTTTTGCGTGCCGTCCACATTGACCCGCATCGCGACATCGCGTGTTACGGACAGATTGTACAACGCAGCAAGATGGATCGCATGCGTCACACGCCGCCGCAATTCGTCTTGAATGCCCGGCTCGAGCCCAAGTCCCGGCTTCGTAATGTCCCCGTCGATGACCCGCGCCGCCGCGCGCCGTTTCGGGTCTTTCACCGTCGCATCGAGATGCGCCTGCAACCGGTCTCGAAACGATCCGTTCTCGATCAGGTAGAGATCGTAATCCGTCTCTTCGAGATAGCGCCGCAGAATGTAACGCCCCAGGAAACCACCCGCACCCGTGAACAACACAACTTTGTTCGGCATGCCCGTTCCTCCCAGTTGTTGCCTGCTGACATGCGCCATTGTACACCAAGTGGACCGAAGAGGAAATTCCGCGGAGAGGCCCCACAGATTCTGACGAAGAGGCTTAGATACGAAGCGCCTTCGGTCTTTAGCCTAGAATCGGCAGTTGAACCACGAATCACACGAATCACACGAATGGGCAGAACTCACAGGTTGCTGCACGGCAGGCTCTTCCGACGGGCTTTGGCAACTGAGCGGCAGTTGAAATCATCTCACCCCACGGGTGAAGGGATATTAATATTTCCTTCGCTTCTCGGAAGTTTTGTCGGGCGTTTTGCCTCAATGAGATAAAGCCCTGATTCATTCGTGTGATTCGTGTGATTCGTGGTTCAACTGCCGTTTCTATGGTTAGGATTCGTTTACGGGCGCACGGTTTCCCACTTGTATTTGCGCGCGATGCAATCGAGCGTGATGAGCTTACCGCCTTTGGGCAGCTTGTCGCCGCCATAGCCGCCCGCACCCGTTGCGCGACCATAAACGAGTTCGACGCCGCCGGACATGCCGCTGTAATCGTTCGTGTGGTCGTGTCCGCAGAAACACGCGCGGACGCCGAGCGCCTCGAGCAGCGGCAACGAGGAGCCGTCCTCATTTTCCATCATCGCCGGTTCCTTCTTGATGCCTTTCGCAAGATTTTGATTCCAGATGTCGTCGTACTGCTTGAGCGGGATGTGGAAGAAGGCGAGGCGCGGCACGCCGGGCGTCAGCGACGCGGAGATGCTGCGCAACCAGTCCTGTTCCGGCTTGACGAGTCCGAGACGATGGGTGTTGAAGCAGAGGAGTTGCCATGCGGTTTTCTTATGGCGTCCGACGATGTCGATGACATAGTTTCCGTCAGTCGTTGCGCCTCGGTACAGCGAGTTGCGGGCAGATGCGAAGGTTTGATGGCCCAAGGCCGCGTCGGGGAGCTGGTCGTGATTACCCCACGTGTACGCCCACGGCACGCCAAGCGCTTCATACTGCGCGACCGCGTAACGCATGAATTCCTCGCCCCGATTGTCGCGGTTTTCCGGCCATGAATCGCCCGTGATCATGACGAGGTCCGGCTTGGTGCGTTTGACCAACTTCTGCATAGTATCGACGCTGGCCTTGTTGAGGGTCTCGTGCAACGTCTTTCCAGCGAAGAAGTGCAAATCGGTGAATTGCAGAATGCGGACGCAGCGCGGGTTAGCCGGATGCAGTCTCGATTCCCATGCCGGCACGATCGAAGGCGTCGGCTCGATGCGCGCCTTGCCGACGCATCCCGCCATGAACAGTCCCGCGCCCAGCCCGTAGCGGGCGGCGGTGGCCAGAAAATCCCGGCGCGTAAAGTCTCGTTGCATTGTTCACTCCTCCTGTATCATGCGCATTGGTTCGATTCGCAAGAGGACACGTAAACATACAATCGAGGGCGAATGCAACTTCAAGTAAACACGTAGGGTGGGTGCAGCGAAGCGGAACCCACCGTTCTGATATCAACGGCCTCTATCATGCGCAAGTCTGTCCCTGAATTTTTGCAAATGTATGATAATGGGTAATGCCGTTCTTTGAGAACGCTTCCACAAAAATATATCATGGTGATATGAAGAAGAGCGTCTACATTGAAGCAACGGGCGCAAGTTACTACACCGCCAAGCCAAGCCGCGATATCCTGGTCGCCGGCCATCAGGAGGCCACACGCGAACTTTGGCCAATCACGCGTGATACTCAAGCGAACCGTCGAATCGGTGTCCCGGAATTTGTTCGCCTGAAGAGTTGCTGGAGATTAACCCATGAAAGACCCGATTGTCGAAGAAGTACGGAAGCATCGAATGGAGCACACGCGGCGGTTCGGGGGCGATCTCTCTGCGATTTGTGATGACCTGAGGGCTGTCCAAGGCGCTTCGGGGCATGAAGTGGTGCGCCTGACTCCTAAAAAAAACGAGATCATGGCCGCAATCAGCCGACGCCAGTGACAGCGCTTCGCGGCGTAGCGTCTTTCATCCTTACATCCTTCACCAAGTTTACCGGGTTAAGTAGTCCGCAAGGTTTCGCAGGATACGCGTGTGTCGATCGGCGGCAATGGCTCCAATGGCGCCCAACATCCTTGTCGTGCCGAATAATCCGGCTCATCCTCCCCATAGGCTTCCGCGAGGCCGCTTGCCGACAAGGCAATCCACGACGCGCGATCCGAGTTAACGTCACGATTGGTTGTCAATGACAAAACCAGGGAATCGCCTTGTTGCGCGTGGATTGGTTCCTCAAGTTCCAGATGAGTTGCATCAATCACGCGTGCATGTACAACCATAGTAGCTCCTGTCCCGCGCATCCGCGTAAAAAATCAAAAACAAACTTCGTTGAGACACACGCCTCAGTACCTGCTTTACTTAAAACCGGCACAGCCGCGTCTGGTAGCGCACCGCCTCCAGCTCGACGTTCAACGCCTCCAATACCGCAAAGCTTGTCTTCCTTGCTCTCTTCGAGTCTTCGCGTCTTTGCGTTGAAATCATTAACGCAAAGATTACGCTTTCTCACACGGAGACACAAAGGCACGAATAAATGAGGACCGTTACCATTTATAGATCCAGGCGGCGGAGGTCAGCATCGTCCCAGCAAGCCTGCCGCTCGATAATGCTTCGTAACGTCGGCAGGGGAAACGTGTCTGCCGCGTGATGAAACGAAAGGGTAACACGGCGTCCGTCCGTGTGCGCATAGCGCCGATGGCTGCCACGTTGCCGACGGAGGACAAATCCATCCGCCTCAAGAGCGGCGGTTAACTGCCGCGCCGTTAGCACCGAAGACGGGAATAGTCCGTACTCACACACAAACGGCCACGGCGGGATGATCCGCCACCGTCACCCCGGGAGGAAACGACACGCCTTCCTCCAGCATTTCCTCGACAACCATCTGGAGGACCTCCTGGATGTTCTCAAGCGCCTCTTCCCGGCTCTTACCCCAAGTCGCCGCACCTAGATGCTCAAGCTGCGGCACGCAAACATGCCAGGCGTCTTCCGTTGCTTCAAGCACAACAGGCAAAATATACGTTTTCACGAGCCAAGCTCCTATGTGAACATCGATGCACGCTCATCTAAGCGTTGCCACTTCAAGTATAACACGTTTTCCAACCTCGACGACAGGGACCGTATGGCCGCCATCCATCACTTCCAAGCAACCGAATTACATCCAACACTTTCACACGGCTCTATCTCTGGACAAGCCAATCCTTCCTCACCTCCACAGCTTCGCACCGTAAACTGTACCACGGAAAAACGCCAAGTTCCAAATAAATCCCCCGAATTGCTTGACAAGGCGTTCGCAATTATGCGAACATATGCTAAGCGACGCCAGGATTGTTGCGAACCTACAACAGGAAACAGCCCATGCCGAAGACCAGAGTGGTTTTCTTCCGGGAGCAAGACCTATGAGCACCGTCAAAGCAATGAAAAACTCGGACGCCGTCGAGATTCTTCACCGGCGTTACATCAAGGGGGATCCTCAACGGCTGGCATCGTTGGAAGAGGATCGCGCCAACTGCGCGGTAGCCCAGAAAATCTACGATCTGCGCACTAAGACCGGCCTTTCGCAACGCGAATTGGCCAAGCGCGTAGGGACCACCGCGTCCGTCATCTGCCGACTTGAAAACGCCGACTATGAAGGCCATTCCCTGGCCATGCTCAACCGCATTGCCCGCGCCCTTGACAAGCGAGTCGAAATCCGCTTTGTGAGCGGCAAGCCCGAAGCAAGACGTCAAGCGGCCGCGTTGCCGTGAGCGCCCGCCCCCTTCAAGACACGGGACCTGCCGTTATCAAGCCGGAAATATCCTGACCACACGGCCCGCCGCCCGGATCTTCGCCACAAACATGGCCATGAAATACACCGTCAAGATGGCGCAGATCTTCCGCGTCTGGTAGCGCACCACCTCCAGCTCGATGTTCAACGCCTCCAATACCGCAAGCTTGTCTCCGGCGTACCGCGCGCGGATCAGGCCCTTCAAAAGCTCTAGCAAAGAGGCCTTTTTCGTTTACGTCCGTTCAGCATGGAAAGACCGCCACAGAGGGTTGCAAGAGCAGTGAGGATTAGGGCGGTCACGTTGGCGGCGGGTAGACTACCTGCTGCGAAGACTTGGACGTAGACGGGCGGGGTGGAATGGACCGTTTTCGAGTCGTCGGTGACGATGCACGAGTACCAGCCTTGGTCGTCGATGGTGAGCGCGGGGATGTTGAACGTCGAGTTCGTCGCATCGGCAATGTCGACGCCGTCTTTGGTCCATTGGTAGGTGACGGCGCCGGTGGTGTTGGCGGCGGCACTCAGGTTCAGCCCTCGGTCTTCCTCGAACCAGCCGCCTCGCGGGGGATCGGTGAATTCGAAATGCGGAAGGGCGCGGTACCAGATGTCGTTGAAGGGAAATAATGAACTTCCGTATCCGTCGTGCGTCACACCGCCGCCGACTACCCATAACTTGTTGTCGTAGACGAAGGAATTTAGCTGTTTACGAGGCGCCCACGGCACTTCTGCGGTGTCCTGCGTCCATTGCACGCCGTCTGATGAACACCAAACGTCGTTTAAAAAAAGGGAACGTGAGTCGACGCCGTAAGAGAGGCCGCCAAGCACCCACAACTTGTTGTCCGCAACAACGGCCGAAAGATATATGCGGGCAGACCAGGGCGCGGCATTCGTTGCCCTGACCCACTGTTGGCCGTCGGTGGTATACCATACGTCGTTACACTCTACGGCGGTATTATAAAGGCGCGTTTTGTAGCCGCCCAGTACCCAAAGTTTTCCGTCAAACGCAACGCTCGCGTGCTGCATGCGCGGGCCCCAAGGGGCATCCGGCATTCGCGTCAAAGTCTGTGTATTTGGCGAATAGCGATACACGGACGCGCACGGTGTATAATAGTCTCCGTCCTCCCAGCCCTCCGTAAGCTCACCGCCCCCGGTGCGCCAAATTTCCCCCTTGAACTCGACCATTTGTGCGTACTCTAAGTACTCTCCTTGCTCCGTTGCCCTCTGCGTTGTCCACGTTTGCGCATCATCGGTCGAGAAATGGAAATACGTCCCATCAAAAGCGCACAACGCGTTGTTGAAGACGCCCCAATCGCTGCAGTAGGCCCACGGTGGTGCCGCCTTGGGGGTCCAGTCGACGCCGTTGGCCGAACACCAAAGGGCGCGATCATTGTGGGTGCTCAGTCCGGTCGCCCACATCTTCCCGTTGCACGCGAATGCCCGGTCTATGCTATAGAAAGACGCCAGGCCGGGGGGGTGATTCCACGACACTCCGTCGTCGGAGCACCACACGTCATTTTGCTCATTCCCAATATAATTGCCACTACCTCTACCGCCAATTTCCCATAGTTTGTTCCTAAACACGGCTGACCTGAAGCCATAAGGCGACGAAAACGGTACCTGTTCGGCGACACGCTCCCAATGGATTGCGTCGCTGGAACGCCAGACATCGTTGAAAGAATTGTTGCGATGTACGCCGCCCAAGAGATAGAGTTTGCCCCCAAGGGACTCTATGCTAAACCCTGCGCGCGGCGCCCACTCGGCATTGGCCGTCTCCTGGGTCCACGTCACCCCGTCGATCGAGGACCACACATCGGTACAGTCATATATTGGCCCCTCGTCCCATAGATTTACCTCTCCGCCGAGAAGCCACATTTTACCATTAAAGACGGTAAGCCCGTAGCCGCCCCGTAACACCCACGGCGCATTTGACAGGGTCTGGGTCCAAGACACGCAGTCGGAGGAACACCAGACCTCTGAATGCCAGTTAAGTGGGTCGCGGAAGCTTCCGGTAACCGTCACGACCCAAAGCTTGTCGTCGAAAACCACGCACCGTCCCATGTCGAAAGGCATGGGACCGCCAGAGGGTGTCCACGTACTGCCACTGACGTCCGAGGAAAACCATTGCCTGTAGCACGCGCTCTGTGGCAATCCTGCTACATACGCCCACATCGAGCCGCGAAAAACGACGGGCAGAGGATTGGCGCCTGCTCCCCAAGGTTGGTTTCTCGCGTTCGTGTCCCACACTACACCATCTCTGGACGACCAGACGCCGGTGGCTTGGGGATAGTACGTTTCGCCCAGAACCCACAGTTTGTCCGCGTAGACCACTGTACCCTTATTTCTGTCCCACGGTAAGATGGAGAGGGCAGGCGTCCAGTCGCCGTAACCCCCGGCACGAGCCGAGGGATACGGGAATACGGCCATCACGAGGATGAGGAGCAAGAGGGTGCAGCCGGTATGCCGACCGATGCGTCCAACTGCCTTACAGAACCTGCCTGAACATATCGAGTGTGTAATCATTTTTGTGCCTCAGTTATCGGTTGTTTACCATGACGTCACCGAAATATTATCGAAATACCACACGTCGGTAGGGTTCTCGGTAGCGCGGCTCGTATAGATAAGGAACATGTCCTGTGAGCTTAGTGCATTATTACTATCTGGAAAGTCGTTAATGACGCGCACCCACGAATGGTACAAATTGTCGACCTCCTCGTCGCGGTCACGAAGCCAAACCTCCACGTGCGTGCCAACTGCCCTCACATGGATTTCATACCACCGGTCTGCGAACAATCCGGGCAACGTGAACCCGTCCTCTGAGGTACCGGTGTGAAATAGGCTTGCCCACACTTCAGAGCCCACCTCCCCAACCATGTACTGATCAGGTTCTTCGATATCGGTTATCACACGGGTGGCCAGCGATGGAGTGATTAGATGGTGTATGATCTCGAGCGTGTTCGTCGCAGGTTTGATTTTGACGTACACGGTATCGGGGACCGTGGACAACCTTCGGAACTCGATGCAGGCCTCTGCTGTCGAATCATTCTTTGCCGCTTGGTTGAACTTGAAGGACAAGTTGACCTCATTGTCCGCGTGCGCTTGCGCAATTCGGAGTGTCTCGCCCCCTGCATTCGCATTCGCCACGTTTTTCACGGCCCATGTTTGCGGAGGATTCGTCTCGAGATTGGCATTCACCTGGACCACCTCCCAGTTGCCCGTCTGGTTGCCGTTAGCAAGCCAACGCGGGCCGGGATCCGCCGTTGATGAGTGAGGATACTGTGTCGGCGGTTTGTCGTATAGGTGGCTTTCCTTGTCCTCGAATGTCTCGTAGAAGACGGATTCGATAGTTGGGGCATCGGGGTCGGGGCGGGCGCCGACGAAAGCGTCGCCTTTGAGAACGAGGCTGCCGGCAGGGATTAGGTTCTCGCCGGAACCTGCATCCTGCGAACTGAAGTACGCGACGACATCCCCAACGTGATTTTGGACAATAAACGATCCTTGCGGGGGAACGAGCGGAGTTGGCGACGCCGGTGTGGTGTTGGGAGTGATGAGACTGCCTTTGAGATAGAGCGTCGGCCACATCGTCTCAAACTGCGTGTAGTTGCCTGACAGTGCCGACGCGAGCGTCCAATTCGGGTCGAGCCGAGCGACCGCATTGCCGTCGCCGTCTCTGACGACAAACTGATCCGTTGCACCCTCCGGCGGCTCAAGTTCCCCCTCTCCTTCTCCCTCCCCCACGGATTTCACATCGCCGTCGATGGCAAAGTAGCCCTCGGAGTCAATGGAGAAGATATCCTTTTCCCAAGGCTTGGATCGGTCACCTTCGCAATTGGTGAAATAGTGTGGAGCGGTCACGCGGAACCGCGTGCGGCGCGCCCAGCGGACGGCGTTTCCGGCGTGGATCAGACCCCAGCCGGCCTCGATATAACGGTCAGGCTCTTTTTGCGACTGCTCGCCGATCGCCAAGTGCGTGGCGGACCACTGCATGATGGCCTGTACCTCGGCATGCGACAGGAGGGGGTTGACGGTCAGCAAGAGCGCCGCAAGACCAGACACATGCGGGAATGCGGTTGATGTGCCACCTCCGCTCTTGCTGGAATAGAGGGTGTCGGGGCTGCGATCCCCTTCAGCTATGTTAATAGGGTAGGTGAGCGTTGGCGGCTGGAAATCATCGTTCGTTTTCGACGGCGCCATCACATCGACGACCCAGCCGTAATTGCTCCCCTTATCTTTGGCCGGGCCCCACTCGGTGCATCGTTTGTTGTCTTTGTCAATGGCGCCGACGGCAATCACCTCGGGAAGGACAGCCGGATAGAACGGGAAACAACCGGGGTCTATCATACCGGGGTCTATGTTTATCTTGTTGTTGCCTGCGGGCACGACGATGACACAACCGCGCTGGCGGGCATACTGAATGGCGTCGTGATGCTCGGGGTGATAGGAACGCGTGACCGCGCACAACGACAGGACATGCGCGCCGGTATCTGCGGCGTACCTGATTGCCTCGGCCATGTGGATGTCGAAGAGGTGATCCCCGACAACCATCTTATCACCGGCATGCAGAAGTTCGTAGCGGACGGGCATGATCTTCGCGTGCCAGCAGATCCCGGCAATACCTATCGTGTTGTTGCCGCAGGCGGCGGCATATCCCATAGCTGAGGTGCCATGCGCCGCCGTGGTACCTTTTTGCCATTCCGTCGGGGGGTATGGCCATTTGTGTACGATGTCGTTATCCACCATGCGCCCGACAAAATCATATCCGAAATAGTCGCGAACGTATCCGTTCTTGTCCGCGTCGATATAGTTCTGGTTCAAACGGTTGCTAATGACCTCGTCGGTGTTGAACCACTGATTGGGAATGAGGTCGGGGTGGCCGCGCACACGGACATTGTCTGCCATCACAATGCTGGTAGCCATCACTTCCTCCCCTGTGCTGGTCCCAGGAACCGTGAACGACTCTCCTTGGATAATAATTGACTGGGTCAAGAAATCAAGCATGACACCGTTGTCGATGCACGCGATTACGACCTGCGGATTGGACGCAAATTCGGCCTTGAGCGAACCGTCGTTCTCGTATACGATGGCCCAGGCTTCCGGGGCGTTTATATGGCCGGTTGCTTCGCCTTCGCCTTCGCCTTCGCCTTCGCCTTCGCCTTCGCCTTCGCCTTCGCCTTCGCCTTCGCCTTCGCCTTCGCCCAACTCTTGTCCTGTGTTGTACATGTCGTATTGACGGTCCGGGCTGCGCGAGTAGTATGGCGCGGCGGGATTGCCGCCCACCCGATGCGTGTATATCTTGTCGTTGGGATGGTTCATGGCCACCGACGCGCCCAGTGGATAGAGGTGCGCGAAATTTGGAGCGGCCTCGATAACCTGCCCGCTTTCGTAAAGACGGTTTGCTGCGGCAATGGGGTTGGCCTTTGATCCTCGGGGTACGCGGAGGCGGTAGCCGATTTTGCCGATGGACGAGTAGTCGACGCGTTTGACGATTTCAAGACCGGCTTTCTGGAAGAGTTCGCGGGCTTGGGCTTCGTCGGCTTTTGCGGGGAAGCTTGCGTAGAGGTAGGGTGTTTCGACCTCTTCGGTGTCGGCGTTGACGACGCAAACGGGACGTGCATCGTCGACCTCGGGGAGTTCGCGGAGGAAATCGAGGGCGGTTGTGGCATGGACCTTGGTCGAACCCGCGCGAAGGTTTACAACCGTCATCTCGTCACCACTCTGCATGGCTTCCATTTGGTCGGCCCCGGGCGTTTCGATTATTCTATCTGCCGGAGCAATTATAGCACAGATAGTAGCCTTTGAGACTCTTTTTTTGAACTGGACCGCAACTTTTTCGGTCGATACGCGGAAGGGTATGGGCACGCCGTTGCGACCGTAGTAGACACTGGGCGGGCTCTCGTATGCGGCTTCTGTGGCCTTGATCTGGCCTAAAGTGTTGCTGACAGTCACTTTACGAAATGCGTCCGCAGCCCGTTGGGCGGCTTGATCGGTCAAAATATCCGGCCAAGCGGCGCCTGAGACGAGTGCGGCAAGTGCCGCGCTTAACACAACGGCAAGCGATTTGAAAGAGGATTTGCGTTCGTTGATCATTGTAGCATTTTCCCCTGAATTCGATTTAGGGCTTCGGCAACGTTGTCGAGCGTTTCTGAGGCTTGATCATCCATAGTATTGTTGTGAGTTCGCGCGTGCATTTGGATTATGCTCCAACTAATTGTTGTCGGGAGGAGCGCCGAGGTGGATGATTACGTCGCCAGTGTGTGTTGCTTCTATCTTTGCGCCCTGAGCGGCTGTCGTGGCTTCGAGTAACACGTTGCCCCCGTTGTCTCCGAGTGTCAGGCGCCCCCCTGTGGCGCTGTATGCCTTGATCATGCCTCCGGCGCTGAGGTCTATTTCGCCCGTAGTTACATTGTTTACATCTTCGGCGTATAAGGTCATGTTAGCGAGTGCAGCCGTCGGGTTCGAGGAACTGTAGATATTGATTTCGGCCTTGCCGATGGTCTCACCCTCACCCTCGCGTGCAATGACGTTGGACGTCAGGGCCAGGCTGGCCGCCGTCTGCGTGGGATCGGTGCCGTCATCCGCGATGAGGTTCACGCCGGAATACAACGTATTGGGCTCTTCGGCGTCATCTATAACTGTGCCCAGCACGAGCAGACCGCCAGGAGCCTTGTCGACGATCGGCCCCCCCGAAAACAGTATTGTGTAGAAATCGTCAGGGGCAATACCGGTACCAAATGACGAGCCGAGGCCTCCGAAGAGGAGCGATGAGTTCCCTTCTTGGCCCGACTCATAGAACCCGATTACTCCCTCGTTCCCAAACGAGAGGCCACCGATCCCGCCGCTAAAATCGATCCAGGGGTATTCACCTTGCAGCGCGATGACGGGGTCCGGGTCTCCGGTGCTGCTTCCGGGGGCCTTGATAAGGTAGATACCGTCGTCGCCTACCGTTGCGTCGCCGATGTAGATGCCTGCTTCGGTCTCTCCCTCTCCTTCTCCGTAGGGCACGCAGAGGTTTCCCGCTACGCTCTCGGTGCAGGAAGCCGGTTGACCTATGGAGTCTATCTGCATGCCGCGGGATGACTCCTGTGGGATCGCACGACGGCCGCCGAGGTCTCGCAGCCAGTTTATTTGAGCACTGTAACGGCTCACGAAATTGTCAAAGGTGCCGGCCGAGGCTACGCCTACGAGAGTGGCAATAGCGATGGCGAGCAAAATGGACATGACTGCGGCCTTTTTCATGGTGTGTCTCCCTTTGTACCCGTTCCCATCAAGGGTATCTCCCCGCAGGCGACCCCACGCCGCCGCGACAACAGAGCGCATCATACGCGCACGTGCCGCATTTGTCAAGTACTTTGTTAGGGGGGGGGGGGCAGATAATACGGTATAGGATTCAGTGGTTCTGGTGTTGGCTCACGTCAACTATTTTCGGCGCAGCACGAGCTGGGGAATGACGGAATGGGAATCCCGTTTGCTGGGAGATAACCCTTGGGAGCGGCCTTGTTTGGCGGGGAGGCCATGGATTCGGTATGCTCGATGTTGACGGTGAACGTCGCGACATGAGGAGTATGAGGAGGAGTGGTGGTGGACGGACCTCGTTCGGTATGTATTGATGAGATGGCGTCGTTGGCGAAATTGGCCGATACGGTGTTTATGAAGGGGCGCGAGGGCGCGATGTTTGGGCATTTCCCGGGGCTTTTCAATGCGGGCAATGCGCGGAATTGCCTTGTATTCGTGGATAAGGGCCGCGTCGTGAGCCATGTCGGGATGACGCAGCGTTGGGCGTGTATCGAGGGTTGCACGGTTCGCGTGGCGTGCGTCGGCGCTGTCTGCACGTATGACGAGTACCGCGGTCAGGGACTTGCCACGCAGTTGTTCGAGGCCGCGCGCGAACAGGCGGTCGTGGACGGTGTTGATTTCATGCTCATTTCGGGGGACCGGACGTTGTATCGGCGTCCGGGCGCGACGGATGTGGGCGTGGACTGGACGGCGCGTATCGGGCGTGCGCACGCGGACGGGTGGCGGTTGCCGGGTATCGAGATCGACGCGTTTCGTCGCGAGGACTTCGGGGCATGCCGTGCGCTTCATGAGCAACGCGCGGCGCGATTCGTCCGCCCGCTCGATGATTGGCTCAACCTGCTGGCGTTTTCGCGCGCGGACTGCCGCGAGGTGCGCATGATCGTCGTGCGACGGCACGGGGTGGTGTGCGGCTATTTCGTCATACCGGAAACGACGATTGAAACGGTGACGGACGCGGTCGAGTTCGCGGGCGAACCGTTCGCGCTGATGGCGGCGCTGGGGCCGTTGATGGACAATCGAGGTTTGCGGGAGATCATTCTGCGGCTGCAACAGGGCGATGCGGTCCTGCGCGGAATGTTCGAGCGTGACGGGGTGTCGCTCGAACGCGAGAAGACGGGCGGGATACTGCTGCTGTTGAACTTCGCTCAATTGGTGGCGCGCCTGCGTCCGATTATCGAGGCACGAACCAATGCCGACAAGGCCGAACGGATCGTATTGTCGGAAAACGACGGGGTTTTTCGCTTTCAATCGCCCGATGCGGAACTCGCGACGGATCGGCCCGGCGCCGCGCGCGCGTTGTTCGGCCATCCGGACGAGGCGAGTTTGCCGGGTACGCTCGGAACGGTGCTGCCGTTCCCAACATTGTGGTATGGAATCAACTACATATGACAGGAAACCGGATGAGAGAACTCAAGACAGCCTCGTGGGCCTGTCGTCCAAGATCCGCAAGGAGGCACGCGAGCAAGCATCTCCAATGATTATGATGCGTGGGTGGCCGGAGCCGTCTGAGCGGGCGTCGGCTTGCCCATGACGTCCACCATGTGCTCCATCAGGGCAGTAAAGAAGCCTTCCATGTGTGGTCCAAGCCAAGACAACACGCCGGTTTCGTATGCGGGATTGCCTTTCTTATCCGTCACTTCCTGATAATAGCGGTCCGGGGAAATATAACCGGCATATTCGCCCGAGAATCCCGATCCCCAGAGGTCAAATCCCTTCTTCGCGGCCAACTGGCGCCATGTGGCGACAATCTCGCCGCTGAAGTCGCCCGGGGCGTTTACAAAGACGATATCCCCGACCTTGACGGCGGTCATCCAGCCTGTCGAGCGGAGTCCCGCAATGTATCGTGCCAGAGGCGATAGACGCCACTTCGTGCTCAAGAGACGCATCTGGAATGGCGGCAGATCGAGCGGAACTCCGATGCTGACGACATCGGCGTTGCTCACAAAAGCCGGGGCTTGAGTGGCCTGCAAGACAAGCTGGGCCAGCGCATTTCCCAATGCCTCGCACTTGTCGAACGCCGTCGGGGCGTCCGGTGCGCTGGGGCTCATACTGCCAACGCCTCCGCCCAGATAGATGGCCGTCGCGCCCGTGGCCTTCTCGATGGCGAGTTGCAGATAGCCGGGATACTCGGCCGAGAACTGCATATTGTCGTCATCGAGAATGGTCGGGTGCGCGGAATAGCGCATCACGAAACAGCGTTTCCCATTCGCCTTCTCGACCAGAAGCCAGTTCAGTACGGGATCCACGCCGGCGTCGCGCGTCCGGTTATGGATGAATTGCGGCGCATCGATATCGCCATGCGCCAGCTTGGCCGGTTCCATAGATTTATAGGCATCGACAATGGCGCTGGTAAACGCCTTGATTAACATGGGCGGAATGGCGGGGTTGTACTTCCCAAACGAGAACTCCGCAACCAGTCCCGGAGAGAATCCCCCGACGCTGTCATGCGAATGGCTGGCCGTGAAGAAGATGTTGCTGGCCGTCAGCGGTGTTTCCTTGGCCACCTGCTCGCGGACGGGTTCGGCGATATTGGGCGGGACAAGCAACATGTCCGCGCCAACCACCACGGCCGTGTCTTCGCCGTCACTGAAGGCAATCGCCTTGACGTACAGTTCGTCGTGAACGCCCGTCGAAGGCTTGCTGTTCCGAGCGCTGTAGCCCGCCAACGGCGTCCCGATAGGCGGCGTGATCATGGCCGTCCCCCATCCCACTTTCAACGAACCCGGTTTATCGGTGATCTTGCACTGCGTAACCGCCTTGTCGATGCGGGCCATATCGTTCTTGAAATAGCCCGTCCCCTCGAAACCCGCCGTATAGGTCGGCCACGGACCTATGAACACGACGAACAGTCCCACCAGCAGG
This sequence comes from Candidatus Hydrogenedentota bacterium, assembly GCA_903925285.1. Classification (GTDB taxonomy): domain Bacteria; phylum Hydrogenedentota; class Hydrogenedentia; order Hydrogenedentales; family SLHB01; genus DSVR01. Next base: position 17,440 of record CAIYET010000521.1, read on the forward strand.
ACGAAAAAGATACCCAGTCCAATGAGGATTTTCTTCCACAACTGCATGCTACCCACTCCCTTCGTGATTATCTTAACAACATCTATTTGACCGAACCTACGGAGTCCGGGTTTTCGGATCTTCGAATTCGCGTTTGAGCCGCCGCGCACGCACCAGGGCGAGGACGGCCAGCGCCAGCGCAACGCCCGCCAGCAGGCACTGGTACCAGAGCTTTTCGTAGCCGAGAATGATAGGCCAAAACGAGACAATGCCTACCACGATAATCGTGTTTTCAAGCGATCGACGCCAGAATCCCGTCATAGGTCCACCGAGGCCTTCAGAACGTTATCCGCGTTGGCGCAGACCAGTTCGAATGCGTCGCGGGTCCGTTCGAGCGGAAAACGGTGGGTCACGAGCGAAGTCACGTCGACCGAGCCTGCCGCCACCATCGCGATGGCGCGCGGATAGTCGTGCCGGAACCGTCGGCACCAGCGGACGGTCAGTTCCTTGCGCCGGGCCACGCTGACGGGCATCAGGTCGGATTCCGCACCGGAGATGCCGGTAAACACGCATCGGCCCGCAGGCCGGACCACGTGACATGCCAAGGCTGCGGTATCGGACGAGCGCGCCGTGTCGAAGGCCACGTCCACCCCACGCCCCTGCGTCAACTGCATGATCCTCTTGACCGTATCCTCGGTCGAGGCATTGAATGCTTCGTCCACGCCATAGCGTCGGCCAGCCTCGACGCGATAGTCGAGCAAATCGGTCCCAATCAACAGTCCGACGCCTTCCCGTTTGGCAATCTGCGCCGTCAGCAGGCCGATAGGCCCCAATCCCAGGATTGCGGCGGTTTCGCCCGGCTTGAGTTGGGCCAGTTCGACCGTGTGCAACGCCACCGCCAGCGGCTCGATCATCGCCGCTTCGACGGGGCCGAGCGCATCGGGCACGGGAAAACAGAAGTCCGCGTGGAAGGCGGCATATTCGCACAGCACGCCGTCGTAGGGTGGGCCGCCCGGAAAGAACAGGTCCGTGCAGACGTTGTAATGCCCCGTCCTGCACCATTCGCACTTCATGCACGGGATGCCCGGCTCGACAGCGACCCGTTTCCCAATTAGCGAAGGGTCGGCAATCTCCCCCACGCTCTCGACGATTCCGCCGAACTCGTGTCCAAGGATGATCGGCCGCGTTATGACCGTCGCGCCGATCCGACCCTCGATATAATAATGAAGGTCCGAACCGCATATCCCAACGGACTCGATACGGATAAGCGCTTCATGCGGCTTTGGTACGGGCTTTTCAACCACGACCAGCCGGATATCGCGCGGGGCAAACCACTGAGCCGCTCTCATTTCACTCCAATCGAACTATACCGCGTACAACTTCCTTGGCCTCTGATCATAGCATAATCGCCCCTATCTCTTGGCATTTCCCCAACCCAACGCAATTCCCGCCAACAAGCATTGAAATAAAGCGAAGGCCGCATTGATCGACAACGCGCCGCACAGAGGCGCCGACGGTCTGGCGAATTCCAGCAAGAATCGGAATCCGCCATAAACGAGAAAAAACGTCGCTACGCGCCTGCCCGCGTGCGATGTGGTCGTCGACGCCCAATAAGCCACAGCCAGCGCGGCCATGTCGTACACCGGCCATGGGTACAGGACGGCAGAGCCTAAAACGTGGCCCCGGCAACAACCTGTAAACATGCAGCCGATCCGCGCGACAATACCGCCTGCGGCAATCCCCGGGACCAAGCCGTCGGCAACTTCGCCGAGGTCCAAATGCAGGAGACGCGCCGCCAGGATCGCGCCCAGGATCGCGCCCCAGTAGCCGCCAAGGCTACCCAAATGAACGTCAAAAACGTCATGCACACCCGCCGCGCTCGCAATGCGCGCGTACAGGATACCGAACGCGAGACCCAGCCCCGACGCGGCCAGCAGAACAATCGCCGCAACCTTCTTCGACGATGTAGCCGAAGGGTACAGCCGCCTGAAGGCCAACGCCCAAAAGAATCCCCCCGCCAACAACACCATAATCGTGTTTGGCGTCAGGAGAATACCACCCAGCCGAATACTCATGCCGGATTATGTCTAGCTTCGGAACCTATCCGCAAATGAGCATGTGTCGCGCAATCCGCGTAGGCTCCGTCCTTTACGTTGAGGCAGTAGGGCAGCGGCGCGAAATGAGAAATTCTTCGCGCTGATTAGGGGCGCGTAAAGACGGGGGAATCCAGCCAGAACAGCCCAGGGCCGAAAAAATTCTTCCCCGTTGCCTCAAGTAAAAATCTACTCGAAATGAGTTTGCCTCCACCCATCCAAAGCTTGATAATAGAGCCATGCGAGATCGAACAAAAAGGGAAATGATGAAGGATAAACGTTGGCAAGCCTTTTTCATCCTTCATCAAAGAGGCGCAAGGCCTCCGCGCCTCGATTCATCCGTCATCCTTCTTGCGCAGGTGGTCTTGTCGAGCATGCTGTGCGTTTTGCCGTTCCTCGTGGCGGGCTGTCACCATCGCGAGGTTGCGGCGTTGCGCGTGGGGAATGGGGCGGAACCGCAGGATCTCGATCCGCATGTGGTGACGGGTATTCCGGAGCATCGGATCATTTCGACGTTGTTCGAGGGGTTGGTCGATTGCGATCCGGGCGATTTGCATGTCATTCCGGCCGTAGCGGAATCGTGGAGCGTTTCGGAGGACGGCAAACAGTACGTCTTTCATCTTCGTGCCGACGCGGCGTGGTCGAACGGCGACCCGGTCACGGCGGACGATTTTGTCTATGCGTGGCGGCGCATCCTGACGCCGACGTTGGGCGCGCAGTATGCGCAGATGTTGTATTGTCTCAAAAATGCGCGGGCGTATAACGAAGGGAAATTGAAGAATTTTGGGGAGGTCGGCGCGCGGGCATTGGACGACCGGACGCTCGAGGTCACGCTCGATAACGCGACGCCGTATTTCCTGTCCATGCAGATCCATTTCACGTGGTATCCGGTACATCGCGCGACTCTCGAACGTTTCGGCGCGATCGACACGCGCAACAGCAAATGGACTCGGCCCGGCAATCTCGTGGGCAACGGGGCCTACCTCTTGAATCGCTGGGTGCCGAATAACTTCATCGAAGTCGTCAAGAACGAGCTGTACTGGAACGCGAAAAAGGTGCGGCAACAGCGGATCGTGTTCGTGCCGATGGACAACGCCTTGACGGAGGAGCGAAGTTTTCGCACGGGCGAATTGCACCTCACGGAAAACGTCCCGCTCCTGAAAGTACCCGCGTACCGCCGCGATCAGCCCGAACTGATCCATCTCGATCCGTACTTTGGCTCGTACTTCTACCGGCTCAACGTCACGCGGCCCCCGTTGAACGACGTTCGCGTGCGCCGCGCGCTGTCCATGGCCCTCGACCGCGATACGCTGGTTACGCACGTGCTGACCGGCGGCCAGCGCCCCGCGCGCACGATCACCGTCCCCGGTGGCGTGGCGGGCTACACGTGCGATACCGGTATCGACTATAACGTCGCGGAGGCGCGGCGTCTGTTGGCCGAGGCGGGATTCCCGGACGGGCGCGGATTCCCAGGCGTCGAGATCCTCTACAATACGAGCGAGAACCACAAGATCATCGCCGAGGCCATCCAGGACATGTGGAAGACGAATCTGAACATATCCGCGGGCCTGCTGAACCAGGATTGGAAGGTCTATCTCGCTTCGCAACGGAGCATGGATTTCTCGATTGCGCGCGCGAGTTGGATCGGCGATTACGCGGATCCGAACACGTTTCTCGAATGCTTTCTCAGCGACAACGGCAACAACAATACCGGATGGGCCTCGCCCGCATACGATGCGCTGCTGGCGGAAGCGGCGCATACGCTCGATCCCTCGGCGCGGCTCGACCGGCTGCGCGAAGCCGAGCGCATTCTGCTCGAAGAAGCGCCAGTCATTCCGATCTACTACTACACGCGCGTCTATCTGAAATCGCCTGCGGTCAAAGGATGGCAAAGCAACATCTTGGGCTACGTCTCGTTCAAGGATTTGTATGTCGAGGAGGCGGCGCGATGATTCGACGGGTTTGGGGTTTGGGGTTTGGGGTTTGGGGTTTCCA
>CAIYET010000522.1 GCA_903925285.1 Candidatus Hydrogenedentota bacterium
CCGCTTTGGATGCGTTGGTTCATCCAAAAGCGGCGTCGTTGCCGCCGCACTCCAAAAAGGGGATCGCACTTCCTATATCCCCTTTCATCCTTTTCCAATTCGTTGCCCCGGACCTTTGCCCACGGTGCGCCCGATCGACGCGATGCGGCCGTGCAGACAGGCGCGGCATTCCTGGGCGGTCTCGTCGATGCACGCCTTGGCCGGGTAGATCTCGTAGAGGGCGCGATATTTCGGCGGCGTCAGGTTGGGCATGACGATGTTCGCGCCGCGCATGAGGCCAAGTTCGCGTCCGCGCGCCTTGTTGATGGTAGCGAGCGCCGTCGTACTCGGGATGTTCGATTGCGGACACAACAGGCGCGTCAATGCGACGGCCTTGTAGGTCATCATCTCCGAGTTCGGCACCTGGTCTTCAGGCGTTACTTCGCGAGTCCATTCGCCTTGGCCGAGCGGCGTCGCGGGATGCGAAAGATACGGGCCGATGCCGATCATGTCGAGGTCGAGCGCGCGAAACGTCTCGAGGTCGCGCGCCAGATTGGCGTAGGTCTGGCCGGGTATGCCTACCATGACGCCGCTGCCGGGTTCGTAGCCGAGTTCGCGCAAACGCCGCAGCATGGCGATCCGGTCCGAGAGGCGTCCGGCGTGCGTCGGATGGATCAGCGCGTAGAGATCCGCGTCGCTCGTTTCGAAGCGCAACAGATACCGGTTGGCCCCAGCCTCGCGCCATGCCACGAGATCCTCGTCAGGCCGTTCGCCCAGACTCAACGTGACGGCGAGCGGCGTTTCCGCTTTGAGCCGCCCGATGATGGCCGCGAGCCACTCGCACGTGATGCCGTAATCCTCGCCGGCCTGCATCACGACCGTGCCATAGCCGTAGTCGACCGCCTGCCGCGCGCACGTCATGATCTCGTCCTCGGACAGCCGGTAACGTTCGAGTCCCTTGTTGTCCGCGCGCAGACCGCAGTAGCCGCAGAGACGGCAACAGTAACTCGATATCTCGATCAGGCCGCGCAAATGGACCTCGTCGCCGACATTGGCCTTGCGAACCGAGTCCGCCGCCTTCCACAGCGATTTCAGACGTTCCGGATCCTCCTCACGCAACCATGCAAGGATAGCCGCCGTATTCAGACACGCAAAATCGTCAAGTATATTCATAGTCAAATTGAACCTGCCCGTATGTTCGCGGAATTATAGCACGCATGCCCGATTGACACACGCGGCGTATTCGTGCAAAGCTGGGCGTGTAGGCGCGGAATACTTTCGCGCCCACTTGCCCTCTGGGAGATCCTGCGATGATACGGAACGTATGCGCGATATTGCTGCTCTGCACGTGCGCGTCGGCGGGCGCGGGGAAGGCGGTGTTGCCGCCTATCGAGAAAGGCAAGACCTGGCGCTTGGTTTGGCAAGACGAGTTCAAGGGAAAGAAGGTCGACGAATCGAAGTGGGAGGTGATCGGCGATTCACCGCGCCGCGACGGTTTCTGGGTCAAGGAGGATGCCTATCTCGATGGCAAAGGCCATTTGATCCTGCGCACGAAAAAAGACGACGCCCGATTCACCTGCGGCGCGGTCCGCACGCGCGGCAAGTTCGAGCACCGTTTCGGCTACTGGGAAGCGCGCTGCAAGTTCCCGAAACAGCCGGGGCATTGGCCCGCGTTCTGGCTTTTCCCAACCGTCGGCGTACCGGATACAAGCGACGAGGGCCGCGCGGGAACGGAAATCGACGTCATGGAAAAAGCGTGGCTATCGAGCAAAATTCAGCACGCCTTGCATTGGAACGGTTACGCCGAGCACCACAAGTCCGCGAGCCACGAAGTGCGCCGGAACGGTTTCAACAAAGGGTTCCACACCTTCGGAATCTGGTGGAAACAGGACGAGTACATCTTCTATGTGGACGGCAAGGAAACGTGGCGGACTGCCGCAGGCGGCGTGTGCCAAGTCCCCGTCTACGCGAAACTGACCGAAGAGATCGGCACGTGGGCCGGCAAGATCGGCGCGGCCAAGCTGCCCGACGAATTTGTCGTCGATTATGTCCGCGTATATGACGTCGAATAGTGAAATTTTGGAATAAGCCCGTTCAAGATTCCCGACGTCCACATATCCCCATCAGTGTTTGCCGATGCGCGATCCCAGCCAATGGGCGACGCCTTCCTGCCGACTTCCCATTTCGACGGGATACAAAACGTGCGGGTCGCGTCGCTCCGCGAAAGGTTCGCCGTTCAACGAAAGCCAGCAATGGCCAAAAACCCGGGATCGGTCCGCAGGCTCGAGCAGGCCAATGTTGAGTACCACAGGCACGCCGCGCCGGCGCAGGACGCAAGCTACGGCATAGCACCGGTAGAAACAGCACTGGCCGAGCTTCCAGAAAAGCAAGGCCTTCACGAAGACGGATATCCGTTTCGCGACGCTCAGCGCAGTAGCCGACGAAAGCGCCATGTCCGGCCTGACCGGTGGAAGGTCAACCCCGGCATCCGCGTTGCCATGGCGCACCCGCCGTGCTTGCACGAGCGCCATTACCGTTTCGTAGAAGATCTGCATGGAACGAAAACGCACCTGACGGAGTTCGTGCCACACCCCTTACTCGGCGCGCAAGACCTCCAGAATGTCCAACTTTCGCACACGCAACGCCGGTATCACACCGGCCGCCAACCCACTGAGACTGCACACAATCAACGGAATAAGGATGCCTCGGACCCCAATATAGGGCCGCAACTGCGAGGCCTCCTGAATATGCGACGAGATCAACGTACACAGAGGCGAGGCAACCAACGCCGCCGCCACGATGCCGATGACGGCTCCCACCAATCCCAGCAGGAAACTCTCGAGAAGCACCATGACGATGATGTCGCGGTGATGCGCACCCATGGCGACGCGGATCGCAAATTCGCGGGACCGGCGCACCACGTTGGCCAGCATGACGTTGATGATGCCGATTGTGGCCACAAGGATGCAGAAGAGCGATTGGGCGCTTCCCACGACCATGAAATTGGAGACAATGCCCCGGCGTTTCTGGATGGCGAACTGCGACGATGAGAGACGATACGCGCCGGGCAAGCGGCATTCGTCCAGCGCGGCGCACAGGGCACGTACCGTGGGATCCATATTCTCGGGACCGTTCCAGGCCACCACGATACTATCGAGGACGCCCGGCCGTCCCCACAGATGGTGCGATGCCGTGTACGGCATAATGATACGCGGCTTGAACGGCGGATCGGCTTCGGGCGGATCCGGGACAATCCCGACCACCTGGAACCGCTGCGATCCCACGCGGATCGCGGAGTCCTTCTCGATACGGATGTTTAGAAACTTGGCTGCGGATTGGGTGATCAGACATTCCCAAACCAACGCATTCAAGGCGCCTGCGGAAAAGTCCCGGCCCTGTAACGGACGATAGGCCGGCTCGCTCAGGAGTTCGTCGGCGATGCCGTCGACCGACATGTATCGCGACTTGTCGTGAAACTCGATATATGCCCGCCCGAAGTAGTTGGGCGCAACGTAACGGGCGCCCGGCCACCCGGCAGCAGGCGCCAGCCGGGCTTTGACATACGCGAAATCCTCCGTGGTGAGGTCCGCAGTTGGACGTCGTTTCAGTAGTCCCTTGTCCGGGCCGAGATCGGAATGGACCGCGACGCGGTTTCCCATCAGGAGGTCCAGATCCTGCCACAAGAGCGAGAGCGCACCTTCGCCCGCGAACAGCGTCGCCGCCAATGCCAGCGAACCGATGGCCATGGTCAACAGCGTCAAGACCAACTGAAGCTCGAGCGAAAAGGTGCTGCGTGCCACCATCCGAAGCAAGCAGTAGCCGTGGGCAAACACCCCGCCGCCCTGGGGCGGAAACAGCTCGGCCTGCACGATCTGCGGGCAAGGACTGCTGTCATGCGGGTTCAAATCGTCCATCCTTCATGGTGATGATGCGATGGGCACGCCGCGCGAGCGATTCCTCGTGCGTCACAATCACCAGCGCGCGGTCTTGAGTCACCGTCTCCATCAGCAAGTCCGCGATAATCTCGCCCGTCTTCGAATCCAGCGTCCCGGTAGGCTCGTCGGCCAACAGCACACGCGGACGAAGCACCAGCGCGCGCGCAATCGCAACACGCATAATCTCACCGCCGCTGAGTTGACTCGGCCGATGGCTCATCCGTTCCTTCAGTCCCACACGTTCGAGGGCTTCAGCGGCCAAGCGTTTTTGCTGGCGCGGCCAGATGCCGCGATGCGCAAGAGGCACTGAGACGTTCTCGATCACGTTCAAGTTCGCAATTAGCTTCGCGTCCTGAAACACATAACCGATCTCGCGACGCGCGTCGTGGTCCCGCCAACGTTTCAAACTGGACACACGCCGTTCGTTGAAAAAAAGCGCACCACTGTCCAACGGCGTAAGCATTCCAAGAACATGCAACAAGGTCGACTTGCCCGCCCCCGACGGCCCAACGATGGCCAAGAAAGTCCCCGGATAAACGCTCAGATTGATGTCCTGCAAAATGTCTATCTTGAAACTCGAACCCCGCCAGGATTTCCAAGCCTTCTCGAGCCGCATGATAGGACACGCCACGCTCATTTGCCCGCCGCCGCCTCCGGTCCGACGATCCGCACGGCGACAGCCGTTCCGGCTCGACCACCCGCGATTGCTTCATCGAGATCCACAATCATCGGAAACTGCGGGAACCGGTCCTCTTGCATCGTCTCGCTGGCAACATTGATGGAGCGAACCGTACCGCTGACGAAATAGGCCTCGTCGAAGTTCGGAAATACCTGTACCTTGCTTCCCGGTTGGACATGCTTCAGTTGATGCTGGGCCACGCTGGCCTCGACCTGGAGCACACTATCGTCCCACACTTCAATGACAAGTTCTCCCGGACCAAGCCGTTCCGGGTATGGCCTCATCTTGACGACATGGCCTCCAAACGGCGCCTTGACCAACAAACGATCGATATCCTGCTGCGCTGCCGCAAGGCGCTCCTCGATAAATGCCCGATAGCGCGCGCTATCCTCGGCGCGCGCATCGAATAAGGACAGCTCTTTTAGGAGCACATCGAGTTCTCCCTGCTTGTTCAGCTTCGCCTCCGTCCAAGTCTGAACCTTTGCTTCCACCTGGTAGTCGGGCACTTTTTCGCGAATTTGATGTTCCTTCGCAATCTGCGCATCCTGCCGTTGCACCGCCTGTTGCGCCACCGCAACGCGCACTTTCAGGATCTCGTGGCGATCCGCATCCTGGTCCACGGCCTGCTTCTTCTCCCGCAACACCGCAAGCTGTCCCATAAGAGTCTCATTGGCCAACTGGACCAACGGAGCACCCGCCACCACCAGCGCCCCTTCCTGCACCATCGCCGCAGAAACAGTTTCACCGGGCCGCAAACTCGCCGTGAACCGCTGACGGGGCGCTAGCTTCCCAGAACATTCGATAACGCCCGTGTCCTTCGCCGCCGGTTCAGCTCCGCCTTTCGACACCATCGGACCCGACCGCGCCTGTCCCGCCGCCTGATCGGTCAGGCCACTTAACCCCATCACTACCAGTGCCACCGCCCAGACAACACTTTTCCTCATCCCGTTGTTATTTTTTTTCATAGGACGCTGATTCATCCGATGCCCATCTACTTTCTTCAGGCGTTACGCCCGGCCCTCTTGCTCAACACGCACACCTTACCATGGACCAGCTTGAGAGTCAATTATCCGCGTGGACGAGAATAGAATTCGCCCTGCGGGAGAGTCCCATTTGCGTCCACACTCCGTCCATATTTTCGACGAATCCGCAGAGATCCAACTGCCGAATTTTAGGCTCATCCGGATTTAGCGTACTTCTTTTTCGCGTTCACGGAAAATTACCGTTTCGATTCGGTTTCCCCGAAGGGGAAGAACATGAATAGCCGTGGGTGCAACCCACGGATACAAAATCGACATCCATCGACCCTGGACGGGTCGTACTGTGTCCATATCATCGTTAATAAAGGTCGACATCGTGCTCCTTGTGCGACCCTTCCAGGGTCGGTGGTTAAGCATTTGTGCCCGTGGGTTGTCACCCACGG
>CAIYET010000523.1 GCA_903925285.1 Candidatus Hydrogenedentota bacterium
TCGACGAAGTGGAAAAGGTGTTTATCAACACCGTGAGACAGGGGAAAGCGCTAGAAGAAGGCGACGATGCCTATGATGCAATCGGAGAAATTGCCTGGGCGACAATGGAATTCATAGAGAAGACGGCTCATGAGCGTATCAAATTAGACACACTTGTGCTGGACAAGTGCGAGGAGCTCGTGAAAGGGAATGCATATGTACGTTGGATGAAGAAAAAGAGAGCAAGCGTTAGTGAGAATATATCCGGGGACCAATCCGAGTGAGGGGTGCGTCTTTTATGCATGGGGTATATGATTTGACGAGGCGACCGAAGACTACCTGGATTCTGCCCTACCGACTTGAACCAGGTTCGCAAGACCGAGCGCGATCAGCAATGCCGCCAGTCCGACTGTTCCGAAGGCCGGCATCCTGCTTAGCGGGTCGTTCGGGTCCGTCCCCTGGAAGACCTCCTGGCCGTCCTTCTGGCCATTGCCATCCGAATCCGGATTCAACGGATCCGTGGGCGTCGTCGGACCAATCGCCCCAGGATCGCCGCCATGAACCTCCAACCCATCAATGCGACCAGCGCCATCCGAATTTATCTTGTACGGGGCCGTGCCCAACGCGAGTTCCTCATCGTCGGTTACGCCGTCGAGGTCTGAGTCTGGAGATGGCCATGCGGCGGCGTATCGGCGCGTCGGCGCAAGTCATGGAAACCGAAACCTTTTTATAGTCGCGCGTAACTCCTTCCCTGTAATTACACATTTCGTGATTTTGAAGCACCGGCAAAGCAGCGCATTCGCGTTCATGCATGTGCTTCAAAGCACGAACCCATCGGGCTACCGCAACTTAGGCATCCGCAAGGAAAGTCCGGCTGACGCCACAACTCTAAAGGAAGAGAGGTAAACATGAATTATTGAGGTCCCAAAGGATCTCCGACGGATGATTCCGTCGACAACCCCAATTTGGAGAGCGATAGCTCTCACTGTTTCTGAATGATTTTCAACCCCAACAAGAGAAAGGAACCTACGTTATGGTTATTCGAACGCAATGCAAGAAATGCGGCGCGACAATCAAACTTGATTTCGGCAATCAGACCAAAGATGAAGCCTTGGCGGTCGCCGAGAAGATGGACCAAACGCCGCGCGAGTGTCCAGGACAACATATGGAACTCGGAGGAATCAGCAAACTCTGGTCCTTAGACGATGCCATTCACCGCGCTTACGACCTTGGTGAAGGCGAAGAACCCGAGCCAGTCATCTCGGACAAGGAATACGTTGAAGGTCTCCTGGCCGAGGGCAAGGACATCATTGACGGCGGCTGCAACACCGTGCCAGAACTGAATCTGCCCCGCCTCCACGATTTTCCCAATCTGGACCACATGGGCTTCGGCAACTTCAAGAACACAACCCATCTGTTTCTTCGCTGCGACAGCCCGCGGGCAACGCGCTACTACGAACGTTTAGTGCGGGAATCCGCGCACCCTACCACCATCCCTGCCTGATCTCTCCCGCCCCCGATCCGCGCAGTACTTCGCGACAACCGTGAACTAAACCACAGTTGTCCAGCGCCACACGACCATCCCAACACACCAAGGTATACCCATACCGCAGTACGCACGTCTGTTCACACTGTGCAATCGGCCCGACAGGACCCCCATGGCCTGTCGGGCCTCAAAACAAAAAGGAGGTAAATCAACATGAAGTTTTACGCACACGCAGAAGAAGTAGGGCAACGCATCGTGGAAGCATTCCAACACCCGGATACGCTCCCGCAGGCGCTTGCTCCCATTTTCATCCACCGAAAGGATGATGTGCCATGCCGGAAATGGTCCTGGCACAACCAACTCATCGCGGCGCTATCCGGCACCACGGACGCACGCGGCTTCCGCCAATGGGACGAGTCAAAGCGCAAGGTCAAGAAGGGCAGCAAAGCCATTTGGATCCTGGCGCCCTGCGTTAAAGCCATCAAGGACAAAAACGTCAAGGGCGAGGAAGCTGAACGGCGCGTGCTGTTCGGCTTTCGCGGCATCCCCGTATTCGCGGTCGAAGACACCGAAGGCGAGCCGTTGCCGGCGTCCGATGACCGGTACGATTCCTGGGTACAGGAACTTCCGTTCTTGGAAGTGGCCAAGGCCTGGGGACTCACCGTCGGCACATACACCGGCAGCGAAACCACGCCACTGGGATACTTTCAGTACGGCAACGTTTCCGGCCA
>CAIYET010000524.1 GCA_903925285.1 Candidatus Hydrogenedentota bacterium
AGCTCGATTGCATTTCGTGTCCTCGATTTGTCGTCGCGACTTTTCAAACCAGTAGCAGCACAAGTCCGATTCCCGCGGAACCCTCCCGTCCCATACCTGAAATACGGCGTCCACGTACTTATCGCCAAGGTTCATGCGCAACATCTTCCCGCCCAAGAATGGCGGGTTGCCGACGATAAAATCTGCCGCGGGCCATTCGGGTTCTGTCGGGTTGTCCGAGTCGGTCAGGTCCAAAATGGCGTCCATCCGCCGAATGCTTTCGATAGGTTCCAAGACCGGATTTCGGGGCGGGGTGAAACCGTTGTCACGCATCCACTGCAGGAAGCCAATCCAGATGACCACTTGGGCCAGTTGCTGGGCATAGGGATTGATCTCGATACCGTGCAACTGCATCGGGCGCACTTGCGGCAACAGGCCAACGTAGCTCGCCCCGTAGGAAATCACTTCCTTTTCCAAGTCCAAGAGCAGATTTAGAGCCACGTACAGAAAGTTGCCCGAACCGCACGCCGGGTCTAAAATCGTGACGTGCGCCAACCGTTCGACGAAGTCTCGTAACGCCTTGTCGCGCTGCTTGATCTTCTTCTTCCTGACGGCTGGCGACTTGGATGCCGCAATCTCGGTTGTCCGTTTGTCGCACTCGAATTGGACTTCTTCCCACTCGCGTCGCAAGGGCTGCATGACGACCGGCTTTACGAGCGTCTCGATGTCTTCTCGGCTGGTGTAGTGGGCGCCAATCTGGGAGCGTTTTGCCGGGTCGAGGGTGCGTTCAAACAACGTGCCGAAAATGGACGGCTCTACCGCGCTCCAATCGAAACCGGCTAACGTGCCCAGCGTTTCGATTTCCGTTGCCCTCAGTTCGATGGCCTTGGCATCATCGAACAGGCCGCCGTTGAAGTACAGGATCTCGTCGGCCCCGAAGTTGCCACCGCTGCACATGGATTGAAACAAGTCGGCCAGCAACTTGGACAGCCGCGCCGGCTCCTTCTTGGCGCCGGTCAACAGCCGGGAGAACAGCTTGCCGGGCAGTAGGTCGATGTCTTCGGCGAACATGCAGAACATAAGTTTCATCAGGAAGTGGGCCGCGTCCGGGGCCGGAATTCCGCGTACTCGCATGCCGTCCGCGAGTTGGCCGAACAACTCCGCCGCCTGCTTGGTGATACCCTCGCTGGTCTGATCCGGCCGGAGTGATTCGGGGGCCGTAAAGACGCGCCGTAGCACGTCCAGGTTCTCCGGCGCGGCGAGTCCTTCCAGGTCGAACGTGTAGACCTTTTTCGCCGTGCTGGTGAAGTTGGTATGGATCTCGAAGCGGTTTAGGTCGCAGACCACCAGCAGGGGCGGGTTGTCCAGGGATTCCCGGTACAAGAGCAGTTGCTCGTAGGCGGCTTTCAGGTCCTTCTTCTTGCCCTTGTACTCCCAGCCGAAATGGCCTCGCATCCAAACGTCCGCCCAGCCGTCACCGCCGCCGGTCTTTTTCACGCCCCGCTCGAAGGTGTACCAGGCTCCTTGTGGGTCTGCCGTCGCCGGCTTGGGCTGTTCGAGTAAATCGCAGATGTCCAGGAAGTGCTGTTGGCACGCGCTCCGTTCCGACAGCGTAACGCTTTGCCATTTGGCGACGAATTCTTGCGGGGTCATGGGTTGGCATCGCAACAGGTGAAAGTGTCCGGGCCCGTCAGTCGCGGGTTAGTCTAGTGATTCCAGGGCTGACACGCAGCAGGGGCCTAACCCATCGACGCGAATGAATCTGAAGCTGCGGCGTCTGGGCATTGACTTTGAGCGTGTTCGAGCAGGCCTACCGATTGAACAAGGAAGTAGCGATAGCTGGCTATGGCAGGCTGTGGAAGCTGAAGCCGGCTGCCTACGCTCCGCCCAAGCGGAACGATGTTTGCCGAGACGGACAGACTGCGGAACGGGTAGGGCTTGTAAGGCACTGCTGTGAACATCTTGC
>CAIYET010000525.1 GCA_903925285.1 Candidatus Hydrogenedentota bacterium
CCCGGTTGCGCTCGCGGTAGTCGACGAGGGCCGGCACGTCGGCTTCGGTCGCGAGCCGAAGCAGCGTGCGTTCGCCGTACAGCGCGAGCCCGCGGCCGCGCAGAGGAGAGAGATCCTCCGAAGCGGACCGGGTAGTGTGTCCTGAAGGGACAGTTGAAAGGAAAGGCAGGTGAAGCGGCTCAACTGAACCATGCTTTGCGAAAGATGGAGGCAGGTCCTCCGGAGTCGGCATGCAGGTGCTGATTTCAAACCACCTCTGGGTGCTGCAGCCAAAAGCTACGGTGCTGAGCGCAGAGGGAAAAGGCCGGGGAAACCGGTCAGGTACGTGTCACGGAGCTGAACGAGAGTGAAGAGCCGATCAAACGTCGTCAACGCAAAGTGTGGGTCAAAACCCGGGAAATTACCCGTTCTCGGGGAAAAGTCTGGAGGGAACCTGATTACCGACCAGACGGCCGCCGGCGTAGAGGCTACAGGACCGTGATATAGGCTTTTGCAAGGAACAGGAGAAACCTGAACCCTGATGGTAAGCGAGAAGTCCAAGCGCAGACACGACGAGGACGAGCGTAGCGAAGCAGGGTCAGGTGCGGATGGACCCGTAGTAGTGACGAAGCCGTTGCAATGACGGTGGAGCGAAGGGGTCCAGTCATCTAACTTCAGCAATCAAACAACCAGCAATGGGAGGACTTGGTGAAAGAAGGAAAATCGTTCGAGATATCACAGGAGCAGGTGCTGGAAGCCTACAAACGTGTAAAAGCGAATCAAGGGGCTGCCGGCATCGACGGCGTCACCTTCTCGGAGTACGAGAAGAACCTGAAGGACAACTTGTTCAAGCTATGGAACCGAATGTCTTCGGGGACCTATTTCCCGAAGGCCGTCAAAGGCGTGGAGATTCCCAAGAAGAACGGCAAGATGCGGCTACTCGGCGTGCCGACGATTGAAGACCGGACGGCCCAGATGGTCGTCCGCATGAACTTCGAACCGTTGGTGGAACCGATATTCCACGAGGATTCCTACGGGTATCGGCCGAACAAATCGGCACTCGATGCGGTAGGGGTCACGAGGAAGAGATGCTGGGAGATGCCGTGGGTCTTGGAATTCGACATCGTGGGTCTGTTCGACAACATCGACCACGACCTGATGATGCAGGTGGTGAGGAAGCACACGGACAGTCGATGGATGGTCATGTATATCGGTCGAATCCTGAAGGCGGACATGGTTCTGCCGGATGGAACGGTCAAGATGCGGACGTCCGGCACCCCGCAAGGGGGCGTCATCAGTCCCGTGCTTGCGAACCTATTCCTGCATTACTCCTTTGACCGTTGGATGGTCACCCAGAACCCCGACAATCCCTGGGCACGCTATGCGGATGACGCGGTCATCCACTGCCGCACGAAGGCGGAAGCGGAGCAGTTGCTGGAACGGCTGAAGAAGCGAATGGCGGCTTGCAAACTGGAACTACACCCGGAGAAGACGAGAATCGTGTACTGTCGCAGCGATATGAATCAAGGTCGACATGAGCACGAGCACTTCGACTTTCTCGGGTACACGTTCCAGATGCGAGCAGTCAGAAGCAAAGATGGTCGATACTTCAATGGCTTCACTCCGGCCGTCAGCAAGGCGGCGGCAAAGGAGTTCAGGGGAAAGATGCGGGAAATCCGGAGGGAAGGGATTCTACTGACGCCGGAAGCACTGGCACGGAAGATAAACCCGATCATCCGGGGATGGGCGAACTATTTCACACGATACAATCCGAGTGAAGCAAGGCTGAAGGGACTGAACCCTGTGAATCTCATGCTGGTCTGTTGGGCAAAGAGAAAATACAAGAAGCTTCGATACAGTCGGAAGGCGGCCTTTCATTGGGTTGCGCAACTGGCGAAACGAGAGCCGAATCTCTTCTACCAGTGGCAGTTGGGCTATCGCCTAGCGATGAGATGAGAGGAGCTGTATGAAGGGAGACCTTCACGTACAGTTCTGTGAGAGGCTCGGGGTGCAATTCCCCGGGCCTACTCGACCGTTTCCGGAACGGACACAGGAGTTCGCCGTTCCGATTCCGTACCCGGCACCATTCCTCTACCGCCAGAACGTGGAACAGTCGGCCTTGTCCAGGATGTTGAACAGGATCA
>CAIYET010000526.1 GCA_903925285.1 Candidatus Hydrogenedentota bacterium
CTGCGCCTCCGCGCCCCTGCGCGAGACAACCTCCCTCTCTCCCAATCTGCGGACAAACCACATTTACCATCTTCGCGTCCTTCTTACCTTCGTGGTAGAAACTCTCCTCGCCGTTACCACAGCCCAAGAAGAAACAGCAGGTGCTTCATGAAACATCCCGATAGCAACAAAGCCAGGCTCTTCGCCCGCATCCTTCCCGAACTCGCCGCCGCCGCCCCGTACTTCTCCCTGGACGCTGTCAAGCGCCGACTGGAGAAGTCGCAGATTGCCGTCACCGAGGGCTCGCTTCGCCAGTACATGAGCGACGCCATGGAACAGGGGATTGTGCATGACGCCGGCCAGGGCTGGTATTCCCGGTTGCCGACGCCGCTGGTTTTGGATGGTAAATTGCTTGCCCCACTGATCCGCCTGGTCCAGAAGCAGTTCCCACTACTGGACTTTTGTTGCTGGTCCACGCATCAGATCAACCCCTACACCCACCACATCCTGGGCAAGCACAACATTTTCCTCTACGCCGAAGCGGATACACTCTCCGCTGTGACTGAATTTCTGCGAGACGAAAAGTGGGATGCCCTGAACGATCCGAACAAGACCGACATCCAGCGTCTGCACCGGTCAGGAGAACGCTCGATCATCTTGCGCCCCGCGATCACCAAGCAACCGCAGGCTGTAAACCACCTGGCGCCTCCCGAGAAGGTGCTGGTTGACCTCCAGATCGAGACCGATGCTGTCATGATCATGGATCGCGGAGAAGCCAGAATGGTGCTCCATGAAGCCATATCAACATCACGCATAAGTATCGCAAGTCTAGTGAGTTATGCCAATAGAAGGCGCGTGGAAATATCGCGCGAAACCGATTCATCCGGTCCACACAACGCCGCTTTGTGGAGTGAGTAAACACGTTATGATCCATCCCAAATGCTTCATGGGAGAAGACATCCGGCGCAAGGCCAGGGAATTGCACGCCAACGACCCGCTCCTGTTGGAAAAGTGCATTCACGCGTTCGCGCTTCTCGGCCACCTCGCGGAATCCGAGCTTCCATTCGTCTTCAAAGGTGGAACCAGCGTCATCCTCTTGCTCGACCCGATTCGCCGCCTGTCCATTGACGTGGACATTCAGTGCGGTGAATCGCGTCAGGAAGTGGATGCGGTCCTGAAAAGTATCGCCACCAAACCGCCATTCATCCGAATGTTGCCAGACGATAGGGGAGACAGGGGCCTGCCGCGCAGACGCCATTTTTTCTTCTACTTCCGGTCCATGGATGCGAAGCAAATCGATCCACACATCCAACTCGACATTGTCGAAGAGGCGCGTTGCGTAATCCCGACTCAACGCCGGATCATCCGGACTCCGCTGATCGAGATTGAACGCGAAGTCCAGGTCACCATCCCGACGCCCGAAGGTTTGGTGGCGGACAAACTCACCGCCTTCGCCCCCCGCACGATCGGCATTCGCTTGCGTTATGATGACGGCACTCCCGGCCGTGTCATGCAGGTCGTCAAACAACTTTTCGATTTGGGTGAACTCTTCACCGCCTGCACCAACCTCCCGGCCATCCGCCGCGCTTACGATGCCGTCGCGACTTTGGAACTTGAATACCGCCAACCCATCAAAGCCACGCGGCAAGACGCCCTTCAGGACACCCTGCGTGCCTGTGAGGAAATCACCTTGCCGGGTCTCAAGGGATCGCCACGGTTTGCCGACACAGATCTCTTTCTCGACGGCATGGCGCGACTGCAAAACCACTTGGTCAATACCCGCTACGAACAGAATTCCGCGCGCATCGCGGCCGGCAAGACCGCGCTACTCGCAGTCGCCCTTCTAAACGCCAATGCCAACCCCGATCTTGTTCAGGCGCGCTATCGCGGAACCGCGGAGGACCTGCAACGCCTTCGAACTGCCGCCGTGAAACACGCCCCATGGAAAAGTTTAAGCCGGCTGCCAGCCCTCAACCCCGAAGCCTTCCACTACTGGCATCTGGCGGAACAGTTCCTGCCACAACCCGCGAAACCGGATTCACTAATGGCGGAATCATGAGGATTCCGCCATTAGTGAATCGGTTTCCACACAGCGCAAATCCCCGGCGCCCGCGCCGCCCTCCCCATTCCCGCTGAACCACCTCCTCCGTCCGCCCGTCCCACCGCCTCACTGCCCAACTGTCCAACCGCCCAACCAATCCCCCCAATCGCGAAATCCGCGCTGATCCGTAGCTAAAAACTCTCCCAACCAAGCACCAAGAACGAAGCACGGATGCGCGATGCAACCAAGGCGGCCGTATTCGCAGTTCGACAACTGGGCGCGCGGGAAGCAAAACAGAAACTGGCAGAGATGGCGCCGGTAAAGAAGGCGAAGAAGGGACGCAAGGCCGGGAAGAAGGCGCGGTAGATAGACCGACGCGCGACCTTCGCGGTAAACTTTCTCAGTCCCACCGTCCCACTGCCCAACTGCCCCACTGCCCAACCGATCTCTCACGTCCGTGTTCGCACACGAGGCCAGAAAATAGATTGCACACATTTGGATGGAAGGTGTAACGTTTACACATTTGGTAAGGGTGTATCGTCCCTTGTTTGCGAAAAAGAAACGGTCGGAATCCGTTCACAAGGGACCAGACAACAAGGTTTTTAGACCACCGACGAACTTTATGCCAGGCAATCCGGGTGGCAGAACGAGTGCGAGCGGAAGGGCCAAGGTTGGATGCGTACCCTTGGCAACAACGCAAGGAGGTGCATCATGAAATCGTCCGATTTGATAGTAGCCCCAAGCAACTTCCACGGAGGAAAACTTGTCAAAGGTTGGCAACTGCATTGGTCTCATACACGTCCGGGCGGCGGGTACGACGAAGGATGGGGTTTCCTTTCAGTCCATTGGGAAATGCGTATAGACAGATC
>CAIYET010000527.1 GCA_903925285.1 Candidatus Hydrogenedentota bacterium
GCAACCGGAGTCCCGGCCTCCATATCGGGAATCGTGGACGACTGGAATAGCAGGTTTCCGACCCGGTCATGGCGCGAGGCGATGACGCCGTCCTCGCTCAGTGGATCGCCGGGCAGATTCAACGAATACGTCGCGCGGGTCAACCGGTACAGTTCGTCGTATTCGAACGTTTGTGTGTTGCGCCGCGCGTCGCCCTCGGGATGCGTCGTGCCGGGGCGGAGATCGTCGATTTGGGTCACGTTACTTGCCGGGTCGAACGTATAGCCATAGGCGAGCAACGGTTCCGTGGGCGCAGTCTCCGGCCCCGCATCGAGTTTGGCAAGACGGAGCCGGTTGTCATACGCATAGGTATGGGCGACGCCATTCCCATAAAGGTATTGTGTGAGTTGTCCCGAAGGACTGTAATGCGCCTGGCTTACCACGTACGGTTTGCCGCCGCCGTTCACGGGAGCGCCACCGGTTATGGCCTCGATGAGGCCGCGCTCGTTGTATTGATACGTACAGTGGTCGCCGTCGGGATAGGCGAGATCGACGATGCGGCCCAGGGCATCGTGCGTTACTTGGGTGCTGTAGGAGACCATTACGTGGTTGAGGGGATCGGGCACGCGCTTGACGGCCCAGGTCACGCACCCGCGCGCGTCGTAGGAATCGTGCTCCTCGCCGGACAGGTCAACAACGTACGCGAGCATGCCTTTCGTGTTAGCGGCGGTGCCGAAGGAACCATTACCGAGATCAATGGAACCGGCAGGCACATCGTAATGGTAGGCCACATCCGGGTTCCGGTTGAAGGAAAATGGCTGCCCTTCGTCCACATAATCCTCCGTCAGGAGCCGGTTGGCGCCATCGTACGTGTAGACGATGTGCTGCCCCTTGGCATCAACCGTTTCGGTCAGGAGCGACGCTGGGTCATAGGTGCATTCGAGCACGCCCCGGTCTGGGTCGTTCATTGTCCTCTTGCGCTTGAGCCCGTCGTAAGACATGGTCTTCTGATTGCCCTGCGCATCGGTGATCTTCGTGAGGGCGTCGTCTGCCCGATATTCATACGAAGTAAGCCAAGTTTTGAGATCGCCCGCCGTTGTTCCATCGTCATTGAGCCGACTCACTTCCTCGACGCCCACCAGTCTTCCCAGTCCATCGAGACGGTGCACCAGCGGCGTATCGTGGAATGAGGAACTGGGACTCGCGTCGTTCTCGTCGTACCACTTGGTCACGAGCGGCTCGCGCACTTCCTTTCGCTGCGCGCCGTCGGGATGGATGACGCCCGTCCTGCGCAACAAGGCATCATAGGAGGCTGCGGTCTTGTGCGCCGCGCCGAGCGTCAGGTTCGTCAACGTTCCGTTGACGTGGAAGCTTCCCTGCCAGCCGGGGGCGCCGACGTCCTCGTAGGCTAACAATGCGTCGAGATCATCGCCTGGCAGCAGACTGTAGAATGGGTGAAGGACGTTGGCGTGCTCGCGCCGGGCATTGAAGCGCACGGCGCCCGTGACCACGACCCGCGGCTTGCCCGTACCGGGATCCGGTTCCGCCTCCGCCTTCAACATTAGGTCCCGCCCGAGGCCATCGACGAATTTCCGCGATAGCAGATAATGGTCGCGCTTGCTGCCCGCGGTTCCCGGCACGCGATCCAAACGGCGGGTCTCGATGAAGTTCACCAACCCGGAAACGCCGAACGGTTGTGCCAGCACATAGGCGTATTCGACGGTCGGATAGGCGCCGATATCTCCCGGGCGGACGATGTTGGTGAGCCGCCCCAAACCGTCGTAGCCATACGTGGTCACGTTCCCGTTGAAATCGGTCGAGGAGGTCACCGTTCCGAACCCGGCATCGTACGCCGCGCTTACCACAAGATCCGCTTTGCCGCCCTCGAGATGGACCGTCTCGTTGACCGCAAAGGCGTGGAACCGGCCATCGTAACCGACAGAACGGACATGCCCGGCATTGGGTTGAACGACGCCGCCAGGGGCCTGGGCCAAGGGGTCGAGGATTGTTATTGCGTTGCCATAGGCATCGTACTGAAAACGCTGGGCAGGCACGAAGTCGTTGGGATTAGATAGGGTGATCCATCGCCGGAGCAGTGTGGGATTCCCCGCCGTCACCACGCCAAAGTTGTCGCCGGCAAACGTCTCGTCGTCGTAGTAGGTTTCCGTGCGCGCGATGATGTTTCCCGCAAGGTCGCGCATTTCCTGACGCGCCGGAAACCGGAGCCGCCAATGGTCAAGATCGTAGGCAAACGTGGTAGCGGTGATCCGTTCATCGTGGAATGCGCCTCGATTGACGCCCTCGACAATCCCGTATTCCTTGGTCGCGGTTTCGTTGCCGTAGTCGTCATATTCGTATTCATATTCGAGCAGGCGCTCGACGCCCTGGCCCAATTCGGAGATCCGGCGTTGCTTGGATGCGGCGTACGCAAACACCACGGGCGTCCCATCCGTTCCCGTGTGCAGCACGCGTGTCGTCCACGCCGTCGTCTCGTCCCAATACGGTTCGGACCCGCCCTTGTCTGCGGGTTGGGCAACCTGGCGCAACAGACGGCCCTTCATCGCCTCACTGGTCTTGCCCGTATCGAATTCGTGACGCGTGACCAGCGTCGGTGCGGTCGCGTCACCGGCGTCCGTCTGTTCGACTCGGGCGAATCCGCGAAACTCCTTCTCACCGCCATCGTAGTATCCGTTATGATACGCGAACTGCGTGACGTACTCGTTTCCAAGCGAATCGCCCGTCCGCATGCCCGAGACCACACTTACCGGAAACGGGATCGGATCCGGCCAAGGCGAGCCAGAGGCCGCGTCGGCTAGTGCAAAGTGGGCCGAGGAGGCATACTCGATGTCAACCACACGGCCAATGCCATTGCTGATGCGCATAAGTACGTTCGGACGCGGCACGCATCCCATAAGCCGTCCGATATCCACTGTCTGAATCCGCGGATCGTTCTCATGATCCGCGTATACCAAGTCCGTCGTCCCGTTGCCGTTCATGTCGGCCCAGCGGATGGCGGGCTGGATGCCGACCGGCGTCGGCATGCCGGTGATGATGCGGCGCTTGTCCAGCGTGTAATTGCCAAGGTTGATCCAGTACCACAGTTGCCCCGACGGAACTCGTTCGATCATGAAGTCGGCCAGGCCGTCGCCCGTCACGTCGCGCAAGCGGGCTCGCGCCCGCAATTCGTCCGTCACATCATCATCATCCGGAACGCTCACGGTGACCTTGGGCAGGAACCGCCCATACCCCAGCCCCGTCCACACTTCGACTCCACCGGGGCGAATCCGTATGAGGTCCGGCACCCGGTCGCCGTTGAAATCTACGATGTCCACGCCACTCAAGGAGAACTCCGGCAAGTCGCCTTCGCCGACCACGAAACTCGACGAATATTGCTGGTCTCCGAGGTTGAACCAGACCCGGTACTCGCCCAACCCGATGCTTTGGACTACGTCCATGCGCTTGTCGAAATCCAGGTCCGCGGTGCGTACGCTCGCGGAGCTGAACGGCGACGGGGGAACCATGTCCTCCACGGACATCGGCTTGCGTGCGCCCCAACGCATCCCGCCGGTGTTCTGAAAATAGTAGATGTCCCCGCCGACGCCGGACTGATACACGAGATCCGAAAGGCCATCGCCGTCCATGTCGGCCAAGTGCGCAACCTTGGTCGTCGATTCGAGATCCACACCCCACGCGAGCTGATCGTCCGAGGCTACATCCGCGCTCGCCGCCCATTGGATCTTCCAGTCGCCTTGCGTTCCCGTTTCGCCACGGTTCAGATACGCCGTATGTGCGCCGCCGCCCAGTTCCGTCCGCAGGACATCCGGTAGCGCATCGCCATTCAAATCGACAAGATCCACCAAGTCGTTGTCCATGACGGCGGTCGGCTCTTGGATCCCGCCGATGACATGACCCGCCGCTGAGAGTATGTCAGGGGGATCATAGACCGTGTAATCAAAGGTCGACGCCGGCAGGGCGGTCACTCCGTCGGCGCCCGTTAGCGTGAGGGTTGTCAGCAGCGACCAATGCGCGTGAGCCGTGTACGCGAGCCGATACATCCGGACAAGATTATCCGTCGTGCCATCGCCGTTGTAGTCACCTTGGGCGTGCCCGGAGAGCGTCGGCCCTTGAGTCCCGACCGTGATAGCGTTCAGTCGCTTGCCCGTGCGGATGGGGAATCCCGCGCGGCAGTCTTCGAACCAGTCCGGACGGTCCTCGTAAGAAAACGCGACGAAATGAAAGTCGGTCCAAGGCGGGGCGCCGGGGCCATAAGCGATCCGCGCGACGAACTTCTGATTCGTGTTGCTGTCTCCCGGAAACGTCGTATAGGCAAACGTCACCACATTGCCATGCGTATCGGCCTTCTTCTCCAGGAGCCACGCATACACACCGCCTGCGCCCTCGATTCGTCCCGCAGCCGTCGTTCCGAAGAGCATCTTGCCCCCGTTCGGCAACGCGCCTTCCCAGCCTTGCCCAGACCTCCGATACCGGATAAACGCTGTTTCGTTCTTGGAGAAGTAGTCCCCGTTGGATTGAGGGACCAACTCCTCACCCGCATCATTAATGAACGTGTCGAGTTCGTCCGGCTCATCGATCGAGCCGTCCCGATCATCATCCGTGCCATTGGGCGCGTCGATGTATCGGGGAATGCCCTTGTCGGCCTGGCGCTTAATGCACGGCAGGCCAAGGGTCCATCCGAATCCGAGCGGGCCGTTCGCGCCACCACCGTCATACCGCAGCGTGATCTCCGGTGCGTGTCCCGCCGTGCCTGGAGGTATCATCAATGATACGCTGTACTTCGCGGTCCCCGTATTCAGCGTGGGCTGGAACGACTCGCCCAACCCCTCGATCGATCCCGGACCGGACGGCAACGAAATGGTCGTAGGCGTGACACCGCTCTTGTCGGCGGCAAACGCGCTGAAACACGCGGCCGCGCCGAGGAACAGCGCCAGGGGACCAAGGAAATGGACCCTATTTACCCGAGTCCTTGTCACTCGCTTTGCTCCCTGAATACGCGTACGTCTGGAAGAAGATCTTGATGTCGGAGACACCCTCACCCGTCCGCTGACCGCCGACGAGGGGGCCGTTGATGAACCGCATCAGCCCTTCCTGGCGATCCGAGTGCAATGTCCCCGCCGGGACGATCAACATCCACTGTGTATTCCACACCGAACGTCCGATCAACCGGCTATTGTTGATGGTCTCGGCCGGGTTGAAACTTCCGCTGTCGTGATACGCCCGGAAGGACCCAAAACGGCGGATGGCCGCGAAGTTGTCCGTCAACGTCTCGACAATCGGGATCCAGTCCCGGCCACCGATGTCGCCCTGCCCAATCTGGAACGGCACCGGCAGCTTCTGATCCAGGATGCGCCACTCGCGGGTCTCGTGCAGTTGCTGAGAAGTAGGCGACCGCATGATATCGGCGCCGACCGGCACCAGGTATACCCGCGGGGTCTGCGACATGCCGCTGCCGAGGCTGTTGTAGTTGCTGAACCAGACGCCAACGGATCGTATTTTCGTGGCGAAATTCGACGAATCGTACGCCCCATCGCCACCGCCAAGAGGCCAGCCGAAGAAGTTCAAGCCGAAATTGATATTCGTCGTGAACGGGATGACGATGCCCGGTTCCACGGGCAGGGCCGGCGAGAACGGTACGCACAGGCGCCGGAACTCGGGCAGGTCGAGGATGTTATCGACGACGTGCTGTTCGAGGGTCTGCCGCCAGAGGTCGCGGCTCGCGCTCCCCGTCTTGATACGGAGCAATTGCGAGCGCAGGCTGAACTGGGTGGTCTCGTTCTGAGGGTTGTTGAACCCTAGCTGGCCCCGCAGCACGCTGTCGAAGTTATACCACATGCGTGCCATGGGATCCGCCAGGCCGGGATCGTAGCCGCCGGTCATGGGTATCCCATTCTCAATGGCGCCCAGTGACCGCGCCTTCACGATATCGGAAAGGAATTGCTGTCCGGCCATCTTGTTGGCGCCGAGCAGATTGGTCTCGTAGTCATAGGCTTTGGCCGCAAGATAGACATACATCGCCGCAAGGTCGAACTGCGCGCGATACTTCTGCAACGCGTCGTTGCGGAAGATGCGGAACGCCATATCCTTGTAGCGGTACCCCTGGATGTTGGCGGCGGTGTGCATGCGGAACCGGGCACGCTCCTCGAGGAGCCGCTGCCCGCGCGCCAGCGCCGCCAGGTAGCGTTGCGACGCTTGCATCATCATCTCGCGTTGCGTGTAGATGTCCAGCCGCATCGTGATCTCGTTACGCACCAGTTGCTGCAATTGCGCGAGCATCTGTTTCACGCCCGCCTCGTTCCGAGAGGAGGTCAGTTGGATATTCGTCAGCAGGCTCACCAATTCCTTGGCCTGCTGCTGCTCGAGTTCCGCAACGGCTGCCGATTGCGAGGAGCTATTCAAAGACTCGGTTATCGCCGTCGCTGCCAGCTTAATGGCGCCGCGCGCTGCCGACGTCGCGTCGGTCGCCAAACCAACGGCAAGCGGAAGCATCTCCGCTCCGGCGTTGGCGATCACGGTGGCGATGTGGGCCGCGTTACCGTAGTCGACCTGCCGCCCACGCGCGCCGAGGACAGCAGCGTTCAGCGATACCTGCTGGTCCTTGGCCGTATTGAGGATCGCAATCTCCTCGGCGTTCACGTCATACTGCGCCTTCAACAACGCCGCAAAATCTTCAATCTGCGCCAGCAGATTGTCATACTCGCGCAAGGCCTGCTCGTACCGGACGCGCGTCACGATCAAGTCGCCATGCGCCGTTTGCAGTTCGCCCTCCGCCTTCCGCATCTGGGTCCACGTCTGCGGTTTGACCAACCCAAACCCGGCGTTGGACACCTCGAACTTGACGGTTCGGATGGTAGTCGAAACGCCCCCGTTGGCATCCACGTTGGGTTCCTGGAAGTCTACCTGGAACTCGCGGCTTGGGCCGGGATCCTGGCCAACCAGTTCGTTCGGATCCGTGTAATCGTAGTGGTACAGGTCGGGGCCGGTGTAGCCGGCCTCGTAGGCGCCCGTACCGCCGATATCCTCCGGGTACGGGTAGCCGAAGATCTCGATCAAACGGTTCCGGAAGTCGAACTCGCGGTCATCCACCGTGATCTGGAAGGCATTTACTTGATCGGCCTGCCGGCGCAGCAGTTGCGAACTGTTGCTCGCGTGGTTGAACACCGCAATCGCGTTGTTCATCGCCTTCACCGCCCGTTCGTAGATCTGCTCGAAATGCGTCTTGCCCTGGTCGATCCCCGTCGGATCGATGTCGAACGGCACCACGTTCGTGGCAAGGCCCAGCGGATTCAACCCCGCGTCCGCCTGATCGATCTCCTCTTGGATATCCAAATACGCCCCGACGATGTCGCGCAGTTCGGTCACCGTCGTCCGGTCGATCTTCTGGATGCCGGTATGGCCGGGATCCGGGTCTTCGGCGGGCAGGATCGCGTTACCGGCGACCCAATCCAAATACGCGCCCATTCCGGCCCGGCTGCCCCATTCCGCCACCCCCCACGCCCGGTTCGCGTTGGTATCGCGGTACCCCTGCCACTGCCCGTTCGGGTCAGCCACGTAGTTGTACCGATAGGTCAGATTCGCGATTTCGGAGCCGGCTTGGGCCTTGGCGGCGGCCGCCTTCGCGAACTTCCGTTCGTCCAGGTAGTCCACCGTCACCGGCGCCCCGCCTACCAGCACGGCCTCCGCACGCGGGATCCACGTGTAGTTTTGATGACGCAGCAGCTTGTAGTAGCTCTTGATCGCCGTCAGGTAGTGGCCCCAGGCATCGCCGTGGCCCTGGGGATACTTCGCCCGCGCATCCGCCTCGTTGATCTGTCCGTCCACGTTGCCCAGCCCGTCCTGGATGTTATAGTTGAGGGCGTAGGCGACCTCTCCACCATTGATATCATGGGTGAAGTTCCACACCAGGCGGTTGTAGACCGGCAACGTGGAAATCGGCGGCTGGAGCGCGTCATCGCGACCCCGCAGCAGCGCGAGTTCTTCGGCGATCAACGAATCGGTCATGTTCATGAAACAGTGAATCGACGTCGCCATGCTCCCGTAAACCCCGTCGTCGGTCCCAAAAGCGATGGTCGGATCCGACGCGTCCGCGTACGCTTCGTTGCCCAGCAGCATATAAAGGTCCGCCAAACGGCCCGCAGCCAGCAGCAACGCATTGTTCGCGGGAGGGTAATCGATCGGCGGCAATCCGTCGATGCTCAAATCAATACCGCGGTTCAGCACGGTCTGGTAGATCTCGATCAGGCCGAGTTCGTTGAGCGATGTGGGCGTGCAATTCATGGGCACGTTGCCTTCCCAGCGCGGCCCCGCCTGCGAGATCATGTCCACGACGGTATTGACCGTCTTATTTGCATAGTTGGCTATTGCGTCTTCGGCGCCCTCGATGCCGCCGCCGCTCGCGCGTTGCGTGAACGGATTGATCTCGCCCATGACGCGTTTAATCCAGCCTTCGGCCAGTTGCGCCGGCGTCCATTCGCTCCAATTGGGCGTGGAATCGCTGGCTTTGGCGTAGCGGCAGATGAACCAGTTGTCGCTCAGGGCAAACAGGCTCGGTCCTTGGATGGATACCGATACCGCGCCGATCTTCCCATTCATAAACGACGGATCGTAGAAGAGCCAGTTCTGCGGTGGGGAGCCGGCTCCAATGGCCGGCGGCGTGCCGTTTTGGTCCACGGCCCAGCACCACTGGAACTTGTACTGACCCGGTTCACCGGCAAAATCGCCTTTGTGCTTGAGAAGTAAGCGTTCGTCAAACGGGCAATTGGGTTCGATGACCGCTACCTGGCCCGCGTGCAGCACGTCGGTGCGCACCTTGATGATCTCGAGGCTGACCGGCGAGGTCAACGCCTCGTTGTTCTGCATGGCGAGCGTGACATAGCCCGGCGCGGTGGAATAGCCGGTGGTCAGGGCCAACGCATCGAACACAAGGGAACTGGCTGCCACGTTGATCACGCTGTCACATGCCGCACGGAGCGCGGTGACCGCGGCCCGATAAGGCCCGTCGGTACTGAGCGCCTTCAATGCGAGTAGCTCCGTGTCCGTCATGACGTTGAGGAGCACGTAGTATTCGCCGAGCGACGGCTCGACGAACAGCCCCTTGAAGGACAGCTTCCCGTTAAGCGGGTCATATCGTACCCGCTCTTTGAGTCCGGGCGGCAGGTCGGTCAGGACCTTCAACCCGCTCGATAGCTCCATGTCCGTGGATATCTCGCCTGGCAATACGTCCAGATTGACTTCGCGCGACTTCGCATAGTCAATCAACTTGACGCTTTGGCCAGCGCCCGTGGCAACCGCCTGCTGATAGACAATCTCGACGCTTTCCTGGCCTTGAATCGCCGGCAGCGCCCCCGTGATACCAGGTTTCGCCTTGACCAGGATATCCGCAAACGCCATCTCGGGAGCTTCGGGCCAGGAGATGCGGTAGGTTATGTCTGCGGGAACGTCGTCTCTGTCGGGATCGAGCCATGGCAGCACCGTATTCGGCGCCGGTTCAGTGCCGTTGGGAAGATCAGCCAAGTTCGGGGACCAGAACGGGTCGCTCGCAACCGCCTGCACCTTGTACCGCAACCGGAACACGATGTCGGCCGTGCCGCCGTCATCGCCCGCAGACTTGGCCCACAGCGTGCCAAAGTGATCGCGCCAGTGCGGCCCGCTGACCGGCTGGGATGTCGGCCAGTACGTGAATCCGGGAAGCCGGAATGGATACGGCGCCTGGATCACCAGCCCGGCGTCGCCCGTGTACAGCAAGTCGCCCAGACCGACTTTGTACACGTTGAAGCGCCACATATTGCCCGCATCGTGGTACTTGAGAAGGACATAGGGCAACGAGGTGCTCGGGGTGCCAAGGTCATAACGCAATGCGAAGATGGCCATGACGGGATCGGTCTTGTCCTTTGCTCCGGCCGGGGGCAGGATCAAGGCATGTTCATCGTTAGGATTGAATCCTGGGCGTTCGGGATGGTTCTGGGTGTACATCTCCCAGTTCTTGTTGACGAGGGGGTTGATAGGTCCAGTGCCGTTTTGGTCCGCCACGTCGATCTCGGCGGTGGGGATTGCAGGCCATTGGACATCGTACCGCTTCACGAGCGAGGGCCAAGCTACGCCTTGGGGGTCGAGGTTGTACCACCAGGCCTCGAAATGCCCGGTGTTGACCCCGATGATCTGGCCGGTAACGCCCGTCGTTTTCAGCGGATCCACCCCGTTGTTGCCGTCATAAACCTCCCAGTCATATACATCGTCTCGGGGCGATCCGGAGGGTCCATCGACCACGTATAAATACCCCGGACGCTCGGACAAAGGCGGTTCGTGATGCGGATCGATAATCTCGTTGCCGATATCCTTTGAATAAAAAGTGCCGAAATCGGGAAAAAAGTCCCCGTTGTTGTGGCGCATGCACCGCACAACTTGAAACAAGACGCCCCCCATGCCCTGCGGGCCGCCCGGCAGGTATTGAAGCAGCGCCCGGCATGCTCCCGTGGCACTGAACATATTCCCGGCGAGACTCGCCACGCCGCCGCCATCCTCAGTCGAAATCGACTCCTGATACGTCATCAAATGAGGATTCCGGGTGGCGTCCGTAGGCACCGACGGCCCCAAGTGGGTCGTAGGACCGCGAACGTACCACTGCACTTGCGAGTCGTCCGGCCAGTCAAACTGATAGCGTCCAACCTCGTACGGCCAACGGATGCGCAGATCCTGGACCGCTTGGGCCGCGTCGGACAGGCGATGCCAGACCACCTCCGCCTTCAAATACGGGTTGGGATTCGGGGAAGCCGTCTGATCGGTCTTCTTGACCGCAAATACCGCCCCCTCATCCACCGCTCCCGTCAGGACGTGTTGGTAAATGTAGTCGCCGCTTCCAGTTCCTCCGCGCGTCACCACCGCTTTGGCTTCATCCTTGGGGATATCCACCTTCGTGGGCCAGATCCGGTCGCCTATCTCGAACTCCGACACCGGAACAGGGCTTGTATCCGGCAGGTATTTCCGAACTTCCACGATCTGAATGCCCAGGAAATCTTCGGGGACGCTGGGGGGATCCACGGTATTGAATTCGAGCACGGCAATCCCGGCGTTCTGCCGTGCGCACAGCGACTTGCTTGGGCCGGCCTGTTCGACCCACAAGTACCGCATGTCATCCTCCGATCCCGGATTGCCGAGAGGCTCATCATAGGGAATCTGCTGCGTATGGTGGACCACCACATGGGGCACGCCCGAAAGGTCCACTTTCGGCGCGCCCGTCGGCGCACCGGCCGCTCCCGCGCCGTGGGTCCAGTAGATCGCCATGGGCGTATGTTCGCGCAGATAGGAGACCAGGTAGGTAACTTCCTGACTTTCACCGGGGTTGCTCTCCTTGTTCCATTCCACTTTAAGGAAACCTGATTGGAGCGCTATCAACTTGTGCGCATGCGCGATCCAGAACGCCTTGGGATAGATCGCGCCTGCGTCTACGGACTTTGGTGCAGCAAAGCGCTGAGATCCCTCGACCGTCTCGAGGTCGGCCCAGGCCGGAGGCGCCAACTCGCCGCCCATGCTCGCATCAGGCTTGCGCAACAGATTGGTCTGGAAGGGCTGGCCGAACGAGACGATCTCGAAACCATATTGGCCAGCCGGAATCGGTGGGGCGCTGGCTGTCCGGACAAGCCCGCCGATGGGCGTCGTGGAAAGCGGCGCCACGTCCCCCGTCACGCCAGACAGGGCTGGAGCGCTCGTATACCACACGTTCTTGTAGTCTGGGGAGCCGGCAAGACCTTCGAGAACCGTCCCGTGGGCGGCCAAACACAGCCCGCAGAACAGCAGGTAAACTGCTACCGCCTCACGCACACGACCGAAGCCCAACGCTCCCGCCTCATACCTGAACTTCCCGGCAACGCGCTGTGTCATGGAAGGCTCTCCCTCTTGTTCTGTGACGCGCACTTGATGTGCTACTATGGTTCCTGACATGCTCAAATCGTTTCGACCTTACGTGTAACCGCGTCTTAGGTCCAGCCTAACGTGCTCGAAATACCGAGCGCCGCTAGTACTTGACGATGTAGTTTACGTACGCATTCACCGGATGCGTATCCGGGGTGGAGGACGAAGACGCCGTAGCACCCGCTACATCGACCCACGTAGAGCTTAACGCGTCACTCGCCGTCGCCGTTATTCCAGTCATCGTGTAATTCGTGGAGTAGGTTTGATAGAGCGACGCTTTGTCTCCCGTGGCGTCGCCTGCGGGAACCCCTTCCGGAGCCTCGCCCTCCTTGGGCTGGTAGAGGAGGTAGGGTCCGAGTCGTTGAAAGTTTGCCGCAGTTGCACCAACGGAAAACATCGTCTTAAGACTTCCCTTGGCATGGTTATGACTGTCGCTGGATTCACCCTGAATGGAACCGACGTTATTGCCCGTGTTGCCACCGGGATTGCAGGCAGCGCGCGACACCGCTCCCGGGTCCCGTCCTGTGCCCCTATCCTCGCCGCGCAAGAACCGTCCGCGCAGGTCCGGAAGATTGAAGTCGAGTTCATCCCCGAGCGTATTGGGGTCTCCCCAAGCAGTTCCCATGATGGCGTAAAGGTCTGGGTAATTGGCCTTGGTCACGGCTTCGCCGTGGCACCACAGCCAGCCGTCCGGTGGCGCCCCGGCGGCGGGGCCCGTATAGGGCATGATGGTCCCCGTGGGACAGCCATTGTTGGCCTTCATGGCGTAGGGGACGCTGAGCAAGCGCTGGCGTGGGGCAATCACGACTTCGGGGTCCCCTCCCTTCTTCACGGTTACCTCGAGGTAGCGCACTGAAGCGCTAAATGTCTTCTCGATCGGGCGCGGCGGAACCGCGTGGTCCTCCGGCCCCAGCACCACGTTGAAATACCCGTTCACCACGGGAACTTCGTCGCCGTGCCCTTCGCCAAAGATCTGCGGGCCCCAGATGAGATTTCCCGCAGTCGGATCGTCGTAGATCGAGAACTTGACCACATAGTTACCCGTGACCAGGGGATCGCTATTGGCATCAACCAGTTTCCCTTGATAGTTGATCAAGGTCGGCGCGGGCGTGGCCGCAAACGCCGAGGCCGCCAGAAACACTACACACATCACTGTCAGACTTTTCCGCATCATCCCAGGTTCCTCCTAGATCGTCCATTAGCAACCCTTTATTCGGGTGTTAACGCCTTGTCTGCGCTCTTTCGACGGGTTCAACTAGGCTACCTAATCGCCTGTCTAAGGTGCTCGAAATACCGAGCGCCGCTCAATACTTGATAATATAGATCACGTTCACATTCTTAGGGTGCGTATCTGGCGTTAACTCGGCGGAAGTAACCCCGCTGACTGGCGTCATGCTATGCACTTCGTCGTGCGGGTCCACACCGAACCAAGTTGCATTAAAGCCCACGTTCGCGCCGAAGCTGCCGCTGACCATTTCCGCGACAATTCCCGACCAATCATCCACGCAGAACGCCGCTTTCAGGGAGCCTCCGCCGTGCGTGTGTGTTGTTTCATTTTGAAGAGACCCAACGTTATCCCCGGTGTTTCCTCCAGTATTGGATACTACGCGCGACGCCACTCCCGGGTCCCGCCCTGTGCCGTCACTCTTGCCGCGCAAGAATCGTCCGCGCAGGTCCGGAAGGTTGAAGTCATGTCCGTTGAGCGCAAGTGGGTTTCCCCAGGCAGTCCCAATGTTGGCGTAGAGGTCTGCGTAATCGGCTTTGTCCACGGCGGCCCCGTCACACAGCAGCCAGCCGTCCGGTACGTTTGTGCCCGCAAAAGGTAAAATGGTCCCGGGCGGACAACCGTTGTTGGCTTTCATGGCGTAGGGGGTGCTGAGCAGGCGCTGGCGCGGCGCGATTATGACTTCCGGGTCGGCTCCCTTTTTCACGGTTATCTCGAGATAGCGCTCCGAGGCGCCGAATGCCCTCTCGATTGGGCGCGGCGGAACCGCGTGGTCCTCCGGCCCCAGCACCACGTTGAAATACCCGTTCACCACAGGCACCTCGTCGCCATGCCCTTCGCCGAAGATCTGCGGCCCCCAGACGAGATTTCCCACCGTCGACGCGTCGTAGATCGAGAACTTGACCACGTAGTTGCCCGTGACCAGGGGATCGCTATTGGAATCGACCAGTTTGCCTTGATAATTTATCAAGGTAGGCGCCGGCGCAACCGCAAGAGCCGAGGCTGCCAGGAACGCCACACACATCAGAGTCAGACTTATCCGCATCATCTCAGGTTTCTCCTCGCTCATGTTGTGGAGACAAGGGGTTGCAACCCCTTGTCAGGGTACCAACGCCTTGTCTGTGCTATTTCGACGGGTTCAACTCGGCTACAGGCGATATGCGCTGCAACCGAAATCGGCCTTGCACTTGAATCGGATCCTTGTGGATGCCCGAAACGGTTTCGCTATACGTGCCGCCGAGTTGGGTGTCGCCCCAGCCCGCGACTTGCAGCCCTTCCGGGTCGTCTACCGTGAACGCCAACGAAATGGCGCGTGTCACCGTGTAGGATTCGCTGCCCGCAGGCAACGGATGGGCCGCGTCATACGAACTGTTCAGGTTGTCGTGATCGGGGTGATACAAGTGCTTGAAGGGGTTCACCGGGTCATTGTAGCCCAGGGGCACGGTGCAACTGAGCGAGGGCGTGGGCAGCGCGGGCGTCGGGAATCCGCCCGACATGGTAATCGGGGTGCGAAACCCAAACGCGGCCGTACTGATCCGTCGGCCCACCGGCACCCCGTCGCGCAACACGGCCCCGGAGAAGTTGGCCGCCAGCGCTTCGTCGGTCAGCAACACGAACGCGCCCGGCTGGTCCACAATCTGGACGGAAGAATTCGCTGGGTCGGGCTTATAGGTGCCGTCGCGCCACATCTGGATAACCTGCTGCAAGAGCCGCGCCGTGCCATTCGCATCCACGTGGACGATCAGACGGAGCTGAAATTCCGAGGCCGTCGGCGTCGGCGCCACGGACGGGAACTGAATGCGCTCGTCGACTTTGTTGACGACCGCAGTTCCCACCCATAGCCCAGCCCGGATGTGCGACACCGCTTTGACCCCAGCGCTCTTGGCTGCCGCAACCTCCCCAAGCCCGCGCGCCGTGACCGGGACAAGAACCGCGCTTCCGTCGCCATAGCTCAACTTGACCACTGCCTGATAAAGGTGACCGGTCTCGCCCGGCAGGGGCGCATAGGGCGTCATGTCGGCCCGCCGTACCGCCAACCGCAGTTGATATTCCTCACCGGCGGCCACATCCACCGTGACCGGAGCGACATACGGCGCCCATTCGAATGTATCGTATTTGTAGTATGACAATGGCACTATTCCGGCCAGGGCCGGCGCCGCCGGATCCGGCGGTGTCGTGGAATCTTGGACACTCACGATGCACGGCGTAACAGCGGCGGTTTCATTCTTCAACCGGATCGTCAGTTCGGTGAGCACGTCGCTGTATTCCAGGCTGCGCCCCTTGTCAAGGGTGAGCCGCAACGGCCCTTGGAAGTCGGATTGTCCCGAGGTGTAGACCCAAAAAGCCTCGCCTTTGGCGGGACGGGACGTTGCGGGATTCGCAACCTGCACCCATTGTCCCCCAGTCAGCCGATAGACGGCTTGGCCTGCGTGCGAAGTCGAAGCCATGAACAAGGCCTGGAACGTCGGGCCGCCCGTAGCGGCGACAGGAAATCCGACGAAGTTGAACGAGTTGCCCAGCCAGGAAAGCGGCCGCGCGACCGGACGACCGCGAACCGTCCAATCAAACGAGTCCGCCCCTCGCAGCTTAACGAGGTAGGGCTTTCCCCCTTGAATCGCGTGCAACGTTGTGAGCACCTTCAAAGGGCTGTCCAAAGAATAGTAGACGAGCCAATCGTCGCTCTTGACAAGAACCTCATCAGGGCTTTGGACGTACTCCACAGCCGACTGCTTCGGGTTCCACTGGCACACCGCATCGACGGGAACTCCAGCGAACACGGCATCGCACGTGTTCGGACTCGGCTCCGAATTCAGGAAAACCGAGTTCCACCCCGGCTGCAACGTAATCGTCTCGTCTATCCACTGGCCGCATGCATCGCCGGAAACCCACAGTCCAAGCACGAGTGCCAGCACCAAGGTGTGCGCAAGGCTTCCGCGCCCCCGGAGGAGGCCGCAATTGCACGGTTGCCGCCAACGGCGGCCTATTGGACCCAGCGGCCACGGAGTGAACATACATACGGAATGTGCCAACCATTTCATCTGCTTCTGGCTCCTATCAGTTACACTTCGCGCCGACAAAAGCAGCCGGCAAGACTTCACTGATGATAATTCATCACAACAGAGAACTACAACTGCAACTCGAACATTACTGCACCGATAAACGGACGCACGCCGACCGGGATGTGGAATCGAGAGAGACGAGCATTGCACACACCTTCGAGAGATCCTCCCTGCTGCGGCCCTTCTCCCCGTTCGTTCCAGAACCATCCCACCCGCCGCTTGCCATATCCTTCCTCCATCCGACTGCACCGTCAATGCCTAAACCGCGCTCCGGAACGCATGTCGTCACTCCTCATCGGAGAATGAATCCTCCAACCTTGCGACGCCTACTCCCCAGGGACTGTTCTATTTACCCTAAAAAAGGCCATTGGAGTCCATGGACGCTCATCGAAAGTGTGGACTTTGTGGACGGAGTGGACGAGAATAGAATTCACCCAGCGGGTGAGTCCCATTTGCGTCCACTCCGTCCACAAAGTCCACTATGTCCACACTTTCAACGAATCCCCAGAGATCCTACGGCCTTTTTTAGGTTTACCACATATAGGCTGAATTTGTCAAGGAGTCCTTCCCAAAAACACGGCGACAATTGGCTTATTCTGAACAGCACTTGCAGGGAGTTGGCTGGCAGAAATCAGCGAATCAAGATGCGCGTATGGTCAAAAACTCAGCCATGATCCAAGCTGGTTACGCGTCGGCTGAATACTTTGAGCTTACGCGAAGCGAGACGCCTTTAGCTCAGCCGCGTTTCTTGGCCTTACGCGCCCCCATCAACGTCACAAGCACACCGAACAATATGAGGTCGCCCTTCGGGAGATTGCCCACGCTGGCCGACAGGTCTTTCGCGGTGGTATATTCGGCCGTAACTATGGCGATCTGGCCCTCTGTTTCGACGACAACAATCTTGGCGGCGGGCGTCTCCCATATCTGCCCCCCGAAGCAGCCGGTGGGTCCGATGTCCTTGAATGTTAAGCTGTGTTCTCCCAACGGGATCTGGGCGGCCACATCGCCGCTGTTCCGCCACTCCCCGTTGCCGATTCTCCATTGCGCTCCTGCCGCAACCGCGTCTGCGGGCGTGATGCGCACCTGGATAGAGCCCATCCGAACAACGGTCTCCTCGAAGGTTACCGACACGGACTTCGCGCCCGTCATTGTCACCGTGTTCGTAGTCGACGTGGACGCGTCGTTGTCCGTACCGGTCCATGTCTTTACGTGGTAATCGCTTACCGGCGCCGCCGTCAGCGTCACCACCGTGTTCGCGGGATGCGGTCCCGTTGCCGGACTCAGCGTCCCGTTCCCGCCAATCACCGCCGTCGTCAGTACGTACTGCACGGGAACCGCAATGAAGTTAGAGGTCTGGTTCGCGAGCACCTTCGCAAACGACTTCACCGGCGGAGTAAACGTGTAGCCTGCAAGCGTCGGCGTCACCGTCCCCGTCCAGTTGTACGGCACCGAACCCGAATAGTTGCCTGCGGCGTCAGACGTTGTGTTAATCGGTAACCCCGTCATCGCCACGCCCGCCAACCCGACGCCATTCACCTTGATGGACCCGGACACCGTGAACATGATCTGCGCCGCCGCGAAATCCTGGGACGCGTCCGCCGTAACGTTCTTGTAGTCCTTCGACGCCGGACTAAATAAATAGCCCGCAAGCGTCGGCGTCGCCTTCCCCGTCCAGTTGTATGATAGCGTCGCCGAATAGGCCCCGTCCGCACCTGTCACCGGATTGCCCGGCAACCCGGTCATCACCACGCCCTGCAACCCTACTCCACCTGCTGCAACCTTCCCGTTCGCGGTGAACGTCACGGCGGTAGCCGCATAATCCTGGGACTTGCTCGATGTCACCGCCGCATAGACCATCGTTGCAGGCGAAAACGCAAAACCCGCCAGCGTCGGCGTGACCGTCCCACTCCAGTTGTACGGCACCGTCGCCGCGTACGACCCCGTAGAAGACGTTACCGGATTTCCCGGAAGGCCCGACATGTTCACGCCGATGCGGCCTACACCGTTCAACGTAACCTTCCCCGTAATCGTGTACGTTATCGCCGCAGCCGCAAAGCCCTGGGTCTGATTCGACAGGATGTTAGTAAAGCTCTTTGACGCCGGATTGAACGTAAATCCTGCAAGCCCTGGGGCGATCGTGCCCGTCCAGTTGTAGGGCACAGTCGCGGTATACGCCCCATTCGCATCCGTCACGGTTGTCGTCGGCAATCCAGCAATCGACACCCCGGCCAATCCAGCCGCCCCATTTGTCACCCTGCCGGATATCGTGAACACGATCGGAGCCGCCGCAAAATCTTGCGTCACGTTCGCCGTTACGTTTGTATAATTCTTCGACGCCGGCGTGAATGTGTAGCCCACAAGCGTTGGCGTCGCCTTCCCTGTCCAGTTGTACGCAAGCGTCGCCGAATAGGCCCCGTCCGCACCTGTCACCGGATTGCCCGGCAACCCGGTCATTACAACGCCCTGCAACCCTACTCCACCTGCTGCAACCTTCCCGCTCGCGGTGAACGTCACGGCGGTAGCCGCATAATCCTGGGACTTGTTCGACGTCACCGCCGCATAATCCGTCGTTGCAGGCAAGAAGGTGAAACCCGCCAGCGTCGGCGTGACTGTTCCGCTCCAGTTGTACGGTACCGTCGCCGTATACGACCCCGTAGAAACCGTCGTTGGGTTCCCCGGAAGGCCCGACATGATCACGCCGATGCGGCCTACACCGTTCAACGTGACCTTTCCTGTAATCGTGTACGTTACCGCCACCGCCGCAAAGCCCTGGGTCTGATTCGACAGGATTTTAGTAAAGCTCTTTGACGCCGGATTGAACGTAAATCCTGCAAGCCCTGGGATGATCGTGCCCGTCCAGTTGTACGGCACGGTCGCGGTATACGACCCATTCGCATCCGTCATGGTCGTCGTCGGCAATCCAGCAATCGACACCCCGGCCAATCCAGCCACCCCATTTGTCACCCTGCCGGATATCGTGAACACGATCGGAGCCGCCGCAAAATCTTGCGTCACGTTCGCCGTTACGTTCGTATAGTTCTTCGACGCCGGCGTAAATATGTAGCCCGCAAGCGTTGGCGTCGCCTTCCCGGTCCAGTTGTACGCAAGCGTCGCCGAATAGGCCCCGTCCGCACCTGTCACCGGATTGCCCGGCAACCCCGTCATGACTACGCCCGGCAATCCCACTGCGTCTACAGTAACATTCCCCGTCGCAGCAAACGTCACGGCGGTAGCCGCATAATCCTGGGACTTGTTCGATGTCACCGCCGCATAATCCGTCGTTGCAGGCAAGAAGGTAAAACCCGCCAGCGTCGGCGTGACCGTTCCACTCCAGTTGTACGGTACCGTTGCCGTATACGACCCCGTAGAAACCGTCGTTGGGTTCCCCGGCAGGCCCGACATGATCGCGCCGCCACGGCCTACACCGTTCAACATGACCTTTCCCGTAATCGTGTACGTTACCGCCGTCGCCGCAAAGTCCTGGGTCTGATTCGACACGGTTTTCGTAAAGCTTTTCGATGTCGGCGTGAACGTAAATCCTGCAAGCCCTGGTATGATCGTGCCCGCCCAGTTGTACGGCACGGTCGCGGTATACGACCCATTCGCATCCGTCACTGCCTTCGTCGGCAATCCGGCAATCGACACTCCAGCCAATCCAGCCACCCCATTTGTCACCTTGCCGGATATCGTGAACACTAACGCCGTCGCTGTGAAATCGATCAACTGTCCCTGCGTCACACTTTGGAAGGCCTTTGACGGGGGCGTGAACGCGTATCCCGCCAGCGTCGGAGTTGCCGTGCCCGTCCAGTTATAATCCACAGTAACTGAATAAGCTCCATTGGCATCCGTCACCGGACCGCCCGGCAGGCCCGTCATCGCCACGCCCGGAATCCCAACCCCGTTCAAAGTCACCTTCCCGGAAATCGTTGGTTTCGCCGTGTAGTCCTGCGTCTGATCTGCCACAACCGATACATACGTCTTGAGCGCAGGCGTAAACCCATATCCTTGCTGCACCGGTATCACTAAGCCGCTCCAGCCGTACGGGATTCGCGTCGCGTACATCCCCACAACGTTTGTAACGACCGTATCAGGAAACCCCGTGAGCTGTACGCCTTCCATTGGATAGGGTGTCGGGGAACTCAGCATGACGGAACCACTGAGCGTTAAA
This sequence comes from Candidatus Hydrogenedentota bacterium, assembly GCA_903925285.1. GTDB lineage: Bacteria > Hydrogenedentota > Hydrogenedentia > Hydrogenedentales > SLHB01 > DSVR01. The sequence continues at coordinate 20,354 of CAIYET010000527.1, forward strand.
TAGACCCACATTGCTGTGAAGTCGTGAACCAAGCCGTTGGACGAATTCACGTACGTGAACGAAGTGGGCGTAATCATGTAGCCAAGCAACTTCGGCGTCACGGTGCCCGCCCATGTTTTCACCACGGTAGCGCTGTATTTTCCTTGCGCGTCCGTGACAGGGACTACTGGCAAGTCAAAGCCGTTCATAGCGACACCCGCAAGCGGAATCCCGTCAACGGTTATCGTGCCCGTGAACGTGAGCCATTCGCCTTCGCCTTCACCTTCGCCTTCGCCTTCACCTTCGCCTTCGCCTTCACCTTCGCCTTCACCTTCGCCTTCGCCCTCGCCTTCGCCTTCGCCTTCACCTTCGCCCTCTCCTTCGCCCTCTCCTTCGCCTTCGCCTTCGCCTTCGCCTTCGCCTTCGCCTTCGCCTTCACCTTCACCTTCGCCACCTAAAGTGTATCTCAAACTAAATGCACCCACACCGTGAACATGAACCGTGACTGAATCCAACGTGCCATCGGCAGGCACATTGTCCACAACATCAGCATTCGCAAGTAAATAGTGCAGTAGTCCTGGCGGGGCACCAACGGTCGTAATGTCTCGGCCATAATCGTAAGTGCTTTCGATACTATATGCCGCGAGTCCGTTCGTTACGCTCTGCCTCGTCAAGGCGGGAACGGTCCCGGCCACGGGAATCGTCAATTGCGTGGTATTTGGCGTGAACGCGGGGTGCGCCGCCGGATAAGCACTCACGCCAGCCGTTGCCGTGCCCGCATCCACCGGGCTCGGCGTCGTCTCATACATCTGGACACCAAAATCCAAGACGTTTGCTATCACATTGCCCGGCGGGAACGAAACAATCCGATCCGTTCCGAGCTTTGCCGGAACCTTGCTCGCCCGAAACAATCCATGATACGGTCCCGTGGCCAAAGGCAACGTGAATTGCGCAAGCCCCAGCACCATGCTCTGGTCGGTTTGGGCCAGCGCTAGCGGAAATGTCCCGCCATTCGTAACGGTGAAAGCCGTCGTGGTTACGCCATTCACACTCCCGTACCGCCAGTACACAAAACTCACCTGGGACGACGCCGTCGTGCCCGGATTTGCCACCTCAACATACGAACCATAGTTCATGGCCCCGTCGCCGGGATCCGACAGCGGAGGAACCAGCGCCGTTACCACGTCACGCCCATCAGGAGACTGGTTTTTTTTGAGCGACAGTACCGGGACTGGCTGACCGTTGAACGTAAGCGTCAAACCGGACACGAAATCAAGTCCACGAACCTCGACAACCACCCCTCCAAACAACCACGCCCACTCGGGCGTAACCTTTTCCACAATCGCCGTTTCCCCTTCGCCCTCGCCCTCGCCGCCCGCGTCGATCGCAATGCTCCCGCTCGTCACCGACGGAATGATTTCCGCCCCCGTCAGATCCGCAATCGAGGCATTGACGCCCTGCAATGGAACCGTCTCGCTCACCGTGCCCGAGTCGACATGAAAGCGCAGACGAAAGAGTTCACCGTCCCCTACCACGTGCGCTTCTTTCGACCACACCGCGCACCGTACAAAACCCGGTTCAGCCGCCACTTCTTTTGCCAATACCGTCTTGCCGCCGGCGTTCGCCGCGCTGCCCGCCTCGATCCCCGTATATGCGAGCTTCGTCGAATCGTACATCACCCACACGACGATCAACGACGCCTGAAATCCGCTCGTACCGATCGTCACTGGTACAGTCACCGTCTGACCGACATTCCCGTGCGCCGAGCCAATGGCCAGCGTTCCCGAACCCGATTTCGCCGCTGGCGCGTCCCCGCCCTTCGACACGTACGGTTGCCCGAAGTGACCCGGCTCCCCTAGCTCGCCGACGGAACCACCGGCCAAGGAAAACAGCACCACGCCCAACGTTACCGCGCGTATTCCAAACTGCAGTCGTTGCATCCTGTCGATTCCTACTCCGGACGCCGGCACACCCGCAGGCCGACATTGCTGTATCGCCCGTCCTGGCTGACGTCATATCGGTACGCCGAGCGACACGCCGCCGCGTCAAAGTTCCATGCCCCGCCGCGCATCACGCGCGCAGTACCCGTCACCGGACCTGAGGGATCCAACACCGCGTCCGGCGCATATCCATCAGCCCAGAAATCCATAACCAATTCCCAAACATTGCCATGCACATCGTACAGCCCCCATGGATTCGCCAATTTTCCACCCACGGGCGCCGTCTTTCCCGGGCTGTTCGCATCGTACCAGCCATGCGTCGCCAAATCCGCCTGCGCATCGCCAAACGAATACGCCGTCGCGGTATCCGCTCGGCACGCATATTCCCACTGCGCCTCCGTCGGAAACTCAAACACGCCTTGCCCCAACTTGTTCAACTCATCCAAAAACGCCTGGCAATCATCCCAGGACACGTGCTCGACCGGGCGCTGCGGATCATCGCTAAACTGCGATGGGTTCGCTCCCATCACCGCCGACCACTGCGCCTGCGTCACCTCCCACGTCCCAAGGAAAAACCCGTGGCTCAACGTCACATCGTGGACCGATCCCGCCACGCCGTTCTGACCCATCGTGAACACACCGCGGGGTATCCAAGTCAACTTCATCGCCTGACTATTCGGAAGGGCGATCATTATCTCCTGCGGAACCGCCTCGTTGAGATCGATGCTGTCGCCGACCGAAGACGACTCCCGATCCGAAGCGTCTTTCACCTTGAAGTAGACGATCTTCATCTCGTTGCCGAAACTTAGTTCGAACGTGGGCGCGGTACCGTACACTTGCCATTCAGCACCCTCGAAATAGGCGCTCTCGCTGACCTTATAATACGTCGGCGCACCCGAACATGCATTGTTTAGCGTCACGTTCCGGCTCGTTGTTTCCGACGCCCCATTGTTCAACGCAAAGTTCGTCACGCTCGGGGGAATGCCCGCGTCTTGCCGACGAACCAGGCGTAATCCAATGTTGTCGTACCGATACTGCGCGCCAATCAACGTCCCATCGCGAAACGCCGACGCGCAATAGTCTACCTCATTCGCCCAACACCCGCCGCGCACTACCGCATACAACCCCGTCGTCGCGCCCAATGGGTCTCTCTGCGCCGTGGACGGATACGGACCATAATGGTCTTGAATCCACTCCCACACATTACCGTGTATATCGAAGATCCCGTAACCGTTCGGCAATTTTGTACATACGTCGCGCGTACGACCGCCGCTATTGGCGTTGTACCAGCCATACGTGCCCAACAGCCCCACATCGTCGCCAAACGAGTACTTCGTCGTCGTGCCCGCGCGACAAGCGTACTCCCATTGCGCTTCTGTCGGCAATCCAAACGTACCTAACCCCAACGTGTCGAGTTGCGTCACGAATGCTTGGCAATCCAACCACGATACCGACTCGACCGGACATTGCGGCTTCCCTCTGAAATGCGACGGCGTCGTCCCCATCACCGCCTGCCACTGGCCTTGCGTCACTTCATACCGGCCAATCCAAAATCCCTTCGTCAACTCCACCAAATGCACCGGCTCGGACACGCCCACGACGCCCATCGAAAACGTACCCGATGGAATCCAGACCATGTCCAACGGAACAGACCCCGGAAGTAGATACGTGTGCGTTTCCGTCGGAAGAACTGCGTCGTCCAACACGATCGAATCGGATACCACCGGAGACATCATGCCGTACACATCGCGCACCTGCACGTACACCGTCTTGCTACCCACTCCCGCCGATAACGTGAAATCCGGCGCGTTCGAATATGTCAACCAAGGATCAGCGTCCGAGACAGACGCCTCGTCGGCCCGATACTCCGTCGGCGAACCCAAACACACCATGTTCAGTTTCACACCGCGACTTGCCGTCAGGATCGACAGGCCATTGATGCCAAACGACTGAACGGCTGGATTGGGGATCTGCGGATCGGTGTGGTACACCACCACTTCGTCATAGTCCGTCAATGTGTCCCCGTCGGTGTCCGCCGTATCCGGATTCGTCCCCAGATGCACCTCGGCCAAGTCGGCCAAGCCATCCCCATCACGGTCGATAGTAATCCCCAATGCCGCGTCAAGCGTCAACAGGATATCGACCGCGTCCACGCTGCCGCTATAGTCGATATCCGCGTTCCCCTCCACAGATGCGCCATTCGAGGCATTCACTACAAGTTGCGCATCCGCAGCACTCACGATGCCCGATTCATTTACGTCGCCCGCCACATGCGCCGCGAACGCCGGGCCGCTAAACACCCCCGCCAACCAACATACCGTATATGTAAAACCGCGTGCCCAGCCTGTTTTGCGTGTGCGTCTCGTCGCATTCATCCGGATACACCATTCACGTTAGCGTTAGCGTGCGGGATTGTACCATCCACGTAACTGTGTTAAGAACATTGCCAACCCACGGCCGCACCTGCCTAACTTGCAAATCAACCTAACAGAAGGCACAGGCCCTGAACCCGTCATGAGTCCAAGGCCTGTACCTCGATACATGTATCCCTTTCGGCGTTTACTTCTTGTACGCCTTCGTTCCGTCGTTCGCGCCAACCGTAGCACGTCCTTCACCCGCGTTCACACACGGGGAATCCGGCGTTAACTCCAACTTACCGTCGGCTTCGTCGGCAAACCCTGGGTTTGCAAAGAAATCCGTCGTCGCCAGACTCGCGCCCTCCGCGTCGACGCCGTTGCCGCCATAGCAGTTGAAGCCGTTCGATGCCACCGACGCGCCTTCCGCCGACAGGCCTACGCCGTTGGCATACAGAATGTTGTTTTTGAACGGTTCCAGCATTGCATCCGCAACGGCCAGCGTACCGTACTCCGAGTTACCGTACACAGTGTTGTTCAAGAATGCAAGCAACGCTTGCGCCTCAACCAGCACGCCCGTTGCCGCATCGCGTATAACACAGTTCGTCACAACACTGTTTGTGCCTTCCGGAGCATCCAAGGCTACGCCGTCGCCCAAGCCGCTTATCGTCAAACCGCTCACCTCGCAGCCCTGGGCCAACGTCAACACCGGCACCGCCGCCGTCACGCCGATCAGCACCGTCTCGCTCGCGCCCTCGTCGCCTATCAAGGTCGTTCCGCTCTTCAATGCCACGTTCTCGTCGTACACACCCGGCCGCACAATAATCGTGTCGCCCGCATTGAAACCAGACGCTTCCACCGCCGCACCCAACGTGCCAAACGGATGCTCGCTGCTGCCGTCGGACGACTTACTGCCACGGCCGCTCTCCACGAATAGGAATACGATTGACTTACTGCCACTCGTATCGACCGAGAACCGCGTACTTGGGCCCGCAGCCGGCAGCGTATTGCCCCAGTTATCCGTTGCGGTATTCGCGGCCACCCAGATCCGTAGCGTGCCCACGCCAGTAATGTTGTCCACCACCACGACCCGGTTGTCGGCATCTGTCCCTTCCACCGAGACCGTCGCGTACGCGCTACCCGTCTTACTTAGCGTGATATCCGCCGTCGTCAACGATATCGAACCGATTCCGCCTGGCGACGAATACGTGACCCGATAGCTGACGGATTCCCCTCGCGACATCAACAACGAAGGTGCGCCAATCGTCGTTGTCGGCGACCCGCCAATACCACCGCCCGTGTGTGTCCCGGTATGTGGCGTGCCGAGCAAGTTGCCGATCCGGTCGCGCACATTGGCCGTATTCACTGCGACCGTGACGTTCCCGCCTTGGATCATTTGACCGTCGAGCCAGATCAGGCGGTATTTGTTGCCGCTGACGAGTTCGACATAGTACGGGTGCGTTGGCAATGAACCCGCCCCGGTGCCGGACACACTGTAATTAGTGGGATCTGTTACGCCCGCGGAATCCATCGCCTCACTAAAGGAGACATCCACCTCCGCCGTGATGATGCCATTTCCTCCGCTGAAGACCACCACGCCGAGCGGGTCCGCCAGCAACGTCGGCACGGTGTTATCCACGTTAAACGTCGAACTGGTGGCGCCGTTGGCCGAATTGCCGGCCGTGTCGGTCGCTGTACCGGCGACGATGGTAATACCCAGTGTGCCGTCGCCCGTAATGCCGGAAATGGTGACGGTACGCGTGGTCGCGCCAACGCCGGTCACCAGGACCGTACCGTTGGCCGTGCCCGTCTTGTCGAGCGTGATATTGCCGAGCACGAGCGTGGCCGCTGTCGCGTCCGCGTATGTAATCGTGAACGTAACAGGCCCCGTACGCGCATCCGCAGCGGACGGCGATCCAATGCTCATCGAACAGGTGCTATCGACCGAGAATGTGGCGCTTGGACCAACTGCGGGCGCGGGATTGTTCGAGGCGTCCGTCGCCGTGCCCGAGGCGATCGAAATACCCAACGTGCCGTCGCCGGTGAGGGCCGAGACCGTCACGGTGCGTGTCGATCCAGCCCCGGTAACCGCCACGGAACCATTGGCCGTAAGGGTGCGGTCCAAGGTGACGTCGGAATCCACTAGCGTGATGGCGGTCTGTCCCGTGTACGTCACCGTGTACGTCACCGTTTGACCGACATTGCCGCGCCGCAATACAGACGAAGGCGCACTGATCGTGATGGCCGGCGCGGTGTCGTCGACCACAGCCGTCGCACTCGGCCCGGCGGCCGGAGCGTAGTTGCCCATCGCATCAATGGCCGTGTCGGCGGCAATCGATATGCCAACCGTGCCGTTGCCCAATAGATTGTCAACGGTGATCGTGCGCGTGGTGGTACCCGTGCCCGTCACGCTCGCGGTACCCGTCACGCCGCCCGTCGTATTCAGCGTAACATCGGCCGAGGTAAGCGTGATCGTGCCGATACCGCTGCCGGCGTCGCTATACGTAACCGTATAGATAACCGGCCCCGTGCGTGTCGCCGTCACGGCAGGCGCACTAATGACCGGCGTTGCCGGCGGCGTCCGGTCGACCATTACGGTCGCGCTCGGCCCGGCGCCCGGCGCGGTGTTACCCGCAACATCCGTGGCCATGCCGGCGGCGATCGAGATGCCCAGCGTACCATCGCCGCTGATGTTGCTCAGCGTAACGGTGCGTCCGGACAGTCCACCGCCGCTGACGGACCAAGTACAGTTCGCTGTACCGGTCTTATTGAGCGTGACATTCGCCGTGGCCAGCGTAATGGCGCCGATACCGCTAGTCACATCGTTGTACGCAACGGTATAGGTGATAGGCCCATTGCGGGTCGACGTCGCCGAAGGCGCTCCGATGGCCACGGTGGGCGCGATGCCCAAGGCCGTGGCGGAACGGTTGTTCGTCGCTCCGATAGCATTACCGGCCACATCCTGAACGTTGAGGGCCGTCACCGTGACGGACGAACCTTGCCGCATCTCGCCACTGGCCCAAGTCAGACGATAAGTGTTGCCTGCGACCAACGCAACGCTCGTGGGATTTGCCGCGAGATTGCCGGCACCCGCAGCGGAAACGGTATAGTTAGCCGCCGTCGTCACGCCAAGGCCCATCGGCTCGCCAAATAGCACATCAATCGACTGCGCATCCGCACGCGGCGCGATACTCGTCATCGTGGGCGGGATATTGTCCACGGCGAAGGTCGCGCTGGCGGATGGAATCACCGCGCCATTACCCGCAATGTCGGCTGCGGTGTTGGCGGTAATGGTAATACCCAAGGTTCCGCCGCCACTGATTCCCGTGAGCGCCACAGTCCGGGTCGTCGTGCCCGAACCACTGACGCTGACGCCGGTGGCGTTGGCGGTGCCGGTGCGCACCAGAGTGATATTACCGAAGGTGTTGCCCGCGCGAACCCCGCTGGCCAGCGAAATACTGCTGGCGCCATCATACGTGACAGTGAAGGTAACCGGGCCGGTTTGCGTATCCGTTACGGAGGGCGAACCGATCGTGACGCCTACCAACGTGTTGTCGACGGTCACCAAGGTGCTGGGGCCGGCCGCAAGAGAGAAGTTGTCGGTGACATCTTTTGCCGTGTTCGCGCCCAGCGAAATACTCAACGTGCCGTCGCCGCTTATGCCGGCCAACGTCACCGTGCGCGTATTCGGCACGCCCAGATCCGATACCGTCACGGACGCTGCGGCAGCCGTGTCGGTTTGATTGAGCATAACGTCGCCGTTCGCCAAGGTGATGGCCCCAACGCCAGCCACGTCGCTATAGGCAACCGTGTACGTAACACTGGGCTGCCCATTGCGCCAGTATAGAGCGGAGGGGGCGCTGATCGTTACCGTGGGTCCAGAGTTGTCCACGGAACAGGGCGTGCTGCTGGACAACGATGCCAAAGCGCTGTTACCGGCGGCATCAACAGCAGAACCTTCGTCAATGTACAAGCTGAGCGTGCCGTTGCCGGAAATATTGTCGATCGTAATGGTGCGCGTCGCCAGACCGGACCCGCTCACGGAAACATCGCCGCGCGCCGTGCCCGTCATGTTCAACGCCACCATATCGCTTATCAGACTGATCGCGTGGATGCCGCTGCCTGCATCATTGTACGTAACCGTATACGTGATCGGATCCACGGTGGTCAATGACGCTGATGGCGCGCTGAACGTAATCGTCGGAGACGTGTTGTCCGCGATGAACGTCGCGCTCGGTCCCACGGCAGCAGTCGTATTCCCCGCCAGATCCGTGGCGGCGCCCGTTGCCAGCGAAATGCCTAACGTGCCTTCACCCGTGATGCCGTCAATTGTGATAGTACTGCTGGTCACGGCATTGACGATGTTGACGACACCGTCCGCGCTGCCAGTCTTGTTCAACGTAACGCCTCCGGTCCCCAATGCAACGGGTCCCAGGCCGCTACCTACATCCGCGTAATTCACGGTATACGTCACCGGGCCATGGTTGGCGGCCGTGGCCGATGGGGCGCCGATGGTCGCGGTCGGACGGTTGGCGATACCACCACCCACTTGCTTGAAACTGTTGTTCGGCACGTCCAGCGCCTGGCCGCGCGCGTCAAGGACATTCGATACCGCCAGCGAAATGGCCGCGCCATTATTGGTCATAGCGCCCGCCGTCCATGCCAGCAAATAGGTGCTCGTGGCTCCCTGCTGCGTCACCGCATCCGGATTCGCCGCCAACGTCCCTAGATCGGCGCCAGAAAGGGTATAGTTCACCGGGGTCAAGGCGCTCACGCCCACGGCATGCCTGAAGGCCACATAGATCTCGTGGTCGGACTTGATGGAAGTCTGAACCACGGCGTTATCCGAGGTATCGATGGCTTGGCCACCGGAATCGCTTACGTTTGAGACGACAACCGTGATATCGCCTGCATGCACCATCTCGCCCGCGTTCCAGATCAACTGATAGGTGCTGCCACCCACCAAAATGACGCTGTCCGGAATAAACGTCAAATTACCCACGCCCAGACCCGAAATCACGTAGTTGGCCGGCGTGCTAATGCCCCCTGCCGACATAGGCTTACTGAAGGCCGCGTTGATCGTATGCCCGTCGGCCTGCACCACAACCGACTGCAGCACTGGCGCATCGTTCAACACCTGGAACGTCGCACTCGGTCCTGCGGCGGGCGAACCCGTCGGCACGCTGTCATAGGCCGTGTTCGCATCCAGCGAGATCCCCAGCACGCCGATGCCGGTCACATTGTTGATCGTCACCGTGCGCGTAGCAAGCCCGGCGCCGCTGATGGCCACCGATCCCGTCGCCGACCCCGTGGTGTTCAATCGCACATCGGAGGCCAGCAACGTAATGGAGGATGCGCCCGTGTATGTGATGGTATAGGTCACAGCGGCGCCTGTCGAGGAAACCGCCGAAGGAGCGCCGATGCTTACTGGTGGACCGGTATTATCCGCGATGAACGTCGCGCTCGGACCTGCCGCCGACGCGGTATTGCCCGCGCCGTCCACGGCCGAGCTGGCCGCTATCGAGATGCCCAGCGTGCCGTCGCCGATAACGTTGCCGAGGGTTACTGTGCTGGTCGGACCCGCCGTAACGGACACGGTCGCGTCGGCCGTACCGGTTTTGTTGAGCGTGATATCCGCTGGCGCCAAGGTAACACTGGCAATGCCGCTGCTGGCGTCCGCATACGTTACCGTATAGGTCACGGGTCCCGTGTTCGTACTGGAACGCGACGGGAATCCGATCATGGGTGTCGGACCGGCGCCGAGCGCTCCGCCCACATGCGTGCCGACATTGTTGACGGCCGTCAAAGGCAGGGCACGGCTGTCGAGGACGCCAGCGACGGCCACGGCAACCGACGCACCCCCATTAGTCATCGCCCCGGCACCCCAGGCCAGCAGATAGGTGCTCGTGCTGCCCTGTTGGGTTACGGTATTCGGAATTGCGGCCAACGTACCTTGGTCACCGCCCGAAAGCGTGTAGTTCGCGGCCGTCGTCGCACTGGCGCCCACGGGTTGATGGAACGAGATGTAGATCTCGTGATCGGATTTCACCGCCGTCAAAATAGTGGTGTTGTCGCCCGTGTCGATGGTCTGGCCACCGGCGTCCGCAACGCCCGAGACCGCAACCGTAATATCGCCGCCACTCTTCATCTCGCCGGCAATCCAAGCCAGGCGGTACGTATTCCCCGCCACGATTGTCACCGTATCGGGCGTCGGCGTCAGATTGCCGAGACCCGTCCCGGTGACGGCATAGTTCGCCGCCGTCGTCACGCCAGCGCCCATGGCCTTGCTGAACGTAACGTCCACCGACCGGCTCGAATGCACCGAGACCGCCGACAGAACCGGCGCCCAGTTCAGCGCCGTGAAGGTTGTGCTCGGGCCAGCCGCCGCCGCAGGGTTGCCCGCCGCGTCGGTCGCGGTATTGGCCGCAAGCGAAATTCCCAACAGGCCGGAGCCCGCTATACTCGAAATCGTGACACGGCGCGTTGTCGCATTGATCAAGCTGACCGCTATCGCGCCATTCGCCGAGCCTACACGGTTCAACGTGACGTCCGTATCCGCCAACGTGATCGCACTGGCGCCGCCATACGTCACGTCAAAGGTAACGTTTGCGCCCGTCGTCGATGCCGCCGAAGGCGCGCCGATGCTGACGGTGGGCGCGGTGTTGTCAACGGTTACCACGGCGCCGTCAGCCGGCGCCACGGCGAGATTGCCCGCGCCGTCGGCCGCCACGCCGGACGCGATGGCTATGTAAAATGTTCCATTGCCCGTGATGTTACTAACGGTTACCGTACTCACGCCACTGTCCGTGCTGACCCCTACGGTGCCGGTTGTGCCAGTCGTATGCAGCGTCACATCCGACGGCGCCAGCGTGATGGCGCCCACGCCGCTGTGTGCGTCCGCATACGTCACCGGATACGCTACCGGTCCCGCGCTAGTCGTTGCAGGAGAGGGCGATCCGATGGTCGCCACCGGCGCGACACCCACGCCGCCGCCGCTGCCGCTATTCGGCGTACCGATAACGTTCCCAGAGGTATTGTCTTGCGCGTTTGCCGCAGTCACCGTAACCGTCCCGAGACCATACATCTCGCCGCTATCCCACGTCAGTAAATAGGTATTCGTCGGCGGCCCACCCACCCGATCCACGGTCGTGGGATTACTGGCTAATGTGCCTTGGCCTGTCCCGGAAAGCGTGTAGTTCGATGCCGTTATGTCGCCGGTTCCCATATTCTTGCTGAAGATCACGCGGACCGTCCGATTCGTCAGGGCGGTGACGTTGGTGACCACCGGCGCGACATTGTCAAAGTTGCGAACGAACTGCGTGGCGACCTGGGTCAAATTGCCTGCGGCATCCTGGGCCGCGCCCGCATTGATATCCGCCGTAACGGTCACGCTACCGCCAGTAGGCGTCAGACCAAACGTATAGGTATCGCCGGAACCGGCGAACGAAGTCACGACCGCATTTGTTTTGAGGATGTCGGTACTCGTGAATCCCAGAACCGGCTCGCTGAACGTCACCGTCACGGGTATCGGCGATACATTGGTGTACCCCGCCGGAGCAACCGTCGTCGAAGTAATCGTCACGGTCGGAAGCAGACCTATCGCGCCCGCGATGTGCGTGCCGCTGTTGCCCGCGACGGAAACGGTATTGCCCGCCAAATCTTCCACATTACTCGTGTTCACCGTGATGGTAATATCGCCGCCGTTTTTCATTTCACCGGCGGTCCATGTCAAGCGGTAACGGTTCCCGCCCATATTGGCGACGCTGTTCGGCGAAGCGGCAAAGGCGCCGCGGCCCGTGCCCGACAACGTGTAATTCGAGGCCACCATCGCCCCGATGTTGCTCATCGGCTCGCTAAAGGTCACATCAACGGCCCCCCCAGTCAAGGTCCCGCTGATCACCGCCACTGTGTTCACAGTCGGCTGTATGCCAATGCCGCCGCCGGTATGCGTGCCCACATAACTCATGCCGGTGGTGCGAATTGGATTGCCGGCCGCATCCTTGACGCCAGTCACCGTGATAATCACGTCGCCGCCCTGAACCATCTCGCCCGTGGTCCAGGTCAGACGGTATACGCCGACGCCCTGGTTCACAACCGTCGTCGGGTTGCTGGCCAGTAACGTGCCGGCTCCAGAACCCGATATGCTGTAGCAGCTCGGCGTCAGTGCATTCGGGACGCCGGTTTCGAGCATCGCATCGTTGAAGGTTACGTCCACCACCAGGCCGGATACGACATTCACCGCCGTTACGTCTGGCGGAATACCCACTGCCCCGCCCGCGTCCGTGGCGCTGTTCGACGCCGTCACCGTATTGCCGGCCACATCCGTAACCGTCGCCGGCGTGACGGTGATCGTAATACTGCCTCCCGTAAGCATTTCACCCAAAACCCATGTCAGGCGGTAGGTGTTGCCGCTTACGAATGCCACGCTGTCGGGATTATTTGCGAACGATCCCTTGCCTGCACCCGAAACCGTATAGTTTGCCGCCGTGGTTACGCCGGCCCCACCCATCGGTTCACTGAAAACAATATCCACGTCATGGCCACCGGCCTGAACCACCACGGAAGACACTGTCGGCCGCACGCCGATACCGCCGCCCACGTGCGTGGCATAATAGGTTACGCCGATCGTGGCTATCGGATTGTTCGCCGCATCAAAAACACCCGCAACCGTAATCGTCACGTCGCCGCCGAGCACCATCTCGCCGCTCGCCCACGTCAGGCGATACGTGTTCCCGCCATGGTTCACCGCACTCGTGGGATTGGCGGCCAAACTGCCCATCCCCGCACCCGATACCGTATAGCTGGCTGCCGTCAACACACTCGGCGAACCGGACTCCAGCATGGGTTCGCTAAAGGTTACATCCACAATCAGGCCCGACGCCACCGCCACCGAAGACACGGTGGGCGTGGAACCTAGCGCCCCGCCAAGTTGCGTGGCGCTATTCGTGGCCGTCACCGCGTTCCCCGCAAGATCCATCGCCGTTCCGCTGGTAACCGTTACAGTAATGTCGCCGCCGCCAGACATATCTTCGGTCGTAGGCCAGGTCAGGCGATAGATGTTGCCGCCAACCAAGGTCACGCTCGTGGGATTACTGGCCAGCGTCCCCTTCCCCGCACCCGATACCGTGTAGTTCACCGCAGTCGTCACACCCGCTCCGCCCATGGGTTCACTGTAGGCAATATCGATCTCATGTCCATCGGCTTGGGCCGTCACCGAAGATACCGTTGGCCGCACGCCGATACCGCCACCCGTATGCGTGGCGCTGGAACTAACCGGATTACTCGCGAGGTCCGTCGCATTCGCCACCGCGATGTTCACGTCTCCGCCGATAGCCATCTCACCCGCGATCCAGGTCAGACGGTAGGTGTTGCCCGTAACGAGAGCGACGCTGTTCGGATTGTTCGCCAGCGTGCCCTTGCCCGTACCGGACACGGTATAGTTGGACGCCGTCGTTACGCCGCCCGCCGGTGCCATCTGCTCGTCAAACGTCACGTCCACAGTCAACCCGGTTTGCACTTGGACCGTCTGTACCGTGGGCGGGGTCGTATCAGGCAGCAACGAAATGCCCAAGACCGCCGCGCGCCCATTGATAGTGAGTGCGCCAAGCGATTCCACATTATTGGCTGCGGGCACGGTCGAGTAGTATCCCGACCCCCTTATTTGACCCGCAAGCAACGCATTAAACCCTACGTTCATCGAAGCAAGGAGCGGGACCGAAGTCGGGGTATAAACCGTGGCAGGAGTATTGGTCAATGTACCCCAAAGCACCATCGTATTATCGATAGTCGTGTCAATAGTCCCCGTGACGAGGGTTCTCGATGCCCCGGTGCCGGCGGACGATAAAATGGCTGTCTGAATCGGTTGAGCCACCTTCGATACACCCGCGAGGGCATATGCGCCTATGACACGGTTGGTCGGAACGCCGACGAAGGCCCACGCGACGGAAATGTTGGCGCCCCCGGCCCAACTCCCCTGATAATAGAACGTCTGAATGCGAACATCGCCAGTAACGGCATACTCGACGTTGCCCCCTGTAAACGCGGTGGCCGCGAAACCGTCCACGGTGACCGTCGCATTCTCGTTAAAGACCGCAGTGGCGTTCGAGGATTCAACAAAGACCACCACGCAGTCCGCCGGCGTGCCGCCGGGCACCGCAAGGGTCATGGGACTGGCCACGTTCACCGCACCTGCGTTAGAAGCAACGAAGGAAACCGCAGCGTCAGCGTTCCAACCTCCCAAGACGGTCAACACCATGAGACTCGCCGCCAACAAAACGCGCGAAAGGCTTCCGTGCCTCCATAGGCTGCGCGTTCGGGCCCAGCTCGATACTGCGATTGAACGTGGCGCTACAACGCGCACGATTCCACCGATGGTAAGACGAGTTCTCACAGTAATTTCCTCCTCATGTTGTACTTGCCCGCCCGCAATAAAACACATGGGGTCACAGCCACTTTCTCTACGTCCCATATGAACGCCGAGCCTTTACAAGGCATGGAGCTACACTCCACCCGAGCGGTTTATCGGCAAATCACACCAAAACTTTAGAGATATTATAGACGGAAAAGATGCTTATCCGACTATAACCTTCAAGACATGGAAAAAACCAAACATCTTGTGGCAAAAAAACGCAACACAACAAGATGACGGGGCTCCTATGCCTGATTTCGCCGATAATCCCGATTACCTAGCACCATTATACCATAAATTCACGTAATTGCAAGATGTCCTTCCCTTTCCTTCCTGAAAATCCTCTCCTGTCCTTCATGAAAACTCATCCGGCGACAATTGATTGATTCTGAACAGCTGTCTTTCCTGAAAATCCATCCGGGCAGATCAAGGCGAGTTTCGGACGCAACCTTATGGTTCGAATCAGTTCTTTCACTTCATTCGGAATAGGAGGACGGCCGGGTTTGCCAGAACTGGACAGCCTCTTCCAGTATTCCCTGAATCGTTTACGCTGCCAGCGGATGACGGTTTCCGGTTTCACAAAAATGACCACATCCTTCCACCCGCTCCAAGCCCTCAACAGAAGGCGCCAGAGAATGCGGTCGGCTGACTCTTCGTTGGTATACGCAGTGCTAATGCCGCAGCGCCAGATTCTCTGCTTGAAGGGCCGCTCGTGACCTGAAGGTCGAGGCCAAGAAACTGATGCATAGTTTGATGAGTTCAATCATGTCCGCTCCGATGACGCCTCCAACAACGACGTTTTACTAAGGGAAAAGCGCAGCAAATGAGTGAAGCGGAACTTGACGAATTCATGACCAACGCCGCTACCCTAAGTCCTTGTCAACCAACGAGGACGAGTTTTCAGCAACGGCAGGTTCGTTGCAGGACAGGAAATGCTTGTTTCTAAGCCGTCTTGCGGCAATAATGCTGAGCGTCGACGTAATTCCAAAAGATTTGGAGAAGCCTGCGCCTACGGCGGCCCCTGTGATTTCGTCTGTTTGTAGAGCAGATGCAGCACATCTGGGACATTGCTCGCTGTGAGAAATCTCCGCGCGTTGGAGTGATGGAACAAATTGCCAAGAAAAGGATGTTTACCGATGCTCTTGCCTTTGCCTCAATTACTGGATGAACTCAAGCACAACAAGTTTTTCTTCTTACTTGGAGTTGCTATTGTCCTATTAACCAGTATCAACGCGTTTTCCGCCAACGGCGGCCACAAAGCATCGCCCCAACCGTTGGTGTATTTCGACATGCAGACGTGTCTCCAGTCTCTACCGGACAACGCGGCGTTGCGTTATGACGCCCTCAAACTGGTTGCATCGCTGCAGGGACTGGTAAATCGGGATGCCCCCCGACTTGTGCTGCGCTTTCTGGATGCAGACGGGCAGAACGTGGATGACTATTGGCTCAACAAGCAACGTGCGGGCTGGCTCCAAGATACACCCGTAGAAAACGAGAGCGATCTCGCTGCGTTGCTGAGCCGTTTTCCAGGCCAAGTGACCGGGGTCGTGCTGTGGGATCCTAATGTACCCGCCACGGCAAACGTGGCCGCTACGATCTGTGGTGTCGACGGGCTGCTGCCTTTGCGCGAAGGCAGTTCGCTTATCCCATTGTTGAGTCCGGGGGGTGTGCTGCCGCCGGTGGCGATGAATCTCACCGGTATGTTCACGGGCCAGGAGACGGGCAGCGCCAAGTGCGATGCCTATCTTTGGGCCAAACGCGAGTACTTGGACAAGGACAAATGCAGCCACACGCTGATGGCCAATTATGTCGATGGCTACCCACCAGCCTATTCCGATTTGGCCAACGCAACCCTCGCCAATCACGACTTTTACATTGCGCGCAAGGCGTTCTTCTTTGACCTAAGCCCTTGGGGCGATGAGAAGCCAGTAGACGATCCCGGCCAGCCACTGGGCAATGACCGACAAACGCTTATCGCCCTGCTCAAGGCACAGTATGCACGTAACGGCGGTACGGCGCTCACTTCGATCGGCGGATTCACACCCTGGCAGCTAAAATATAGCAATTATGGCCAGTCAGGCGGCACGCATGAGGCCGTGTATACCGAATGGGAGTACGCGGATATCCTCACGGCGCATAACGCGTTCCTGGATGGTGATGCGTATGGCAACGCCTGCATGGTAAACGCCTCGGCTTACATGCACTTCGCTCTGAACGCTAACTATACTCAAAATCCGCGTCCGGCGAAGCGCACGCTCGAGAACAAGACCTATGTGCTCATCTACATGGGTGATTACGATTCCGCCGCATGGCTTTCACGCAACATTCCGCGAGTTTGGGACGATCTAGCACGGGGGACGGTGCCGCTCGCATGGGCGTTTAATCCGAATCTGGCCGAGCGTGCACCCTATGTGTTCGATTACGTGTATGCGACGAAGTCACCCAACGACTGGTTCATCGGAGGCGACAGTGGCGCGGGCTATGTCCATCCCAACCTGTTCGCGGGCAGCCGACTTGGTAGCGGCCTGCCTGACGCTCTCCCGCTTTGGGTGCAGCACAACCAGCGCTGGTATGGACAGTTCGACTACAGCATTACAGGTTTTGTTATTAGCGGATTTCAAGGGGACATGCCGCTGAAAGTACAGCAGGCCTATGCGGCTTTTTCGCCCGACGGCGTGGGCATGCAACTCGGTTTTGCGAATCCGCTCGTCGGCATTACGCCATTCATGCGCCATACGGCGGACCTTCCTACGCCCCAACCAGGTAATCCGGGCGGGACCGCAGCCGCGATAGCCCAATATGCCACACTGAGCAAACCGCAGTTCCTCATCTTCCGCCTGGTACTGCAGACCCCCTCCACAATTAAAGACGTGTACGATACACTGCTGACAAACTTCTCCTCGGAAAACTGGGAGTTCTGCGATCCCTATACGTTCTTCGATCTTTATCGCAAGTCCATCATGCCGGTCGTAGAACTCACGGTGTACGGTCCCGGAATGGTGGAGGTCGGCAACACGCTGACGTTCCGTGTTTCCGCAAAGAATCTTGCGGCGCCAGCCACCTACCAGTGGCGTCACGACAATGCAGACATTACTGATGCTACCGATGTCACTTTTGAGATTATCGGAGCCACTATCTCTGACTCCGGCGTTTACACGGTGGTCGTAACCGATGCCGCCAATTACGTCTACGAAAGTACCCCATATCGCGTCAATCTACTCCCCGAAGGCTCCTTGCCTACCACCAGCACAGCAGGCATGGCTATATTGGCCGCTACACTAGCTTTCCTCGGGACGCCCCTACATCGCAAGTAATCGGCGAAGGCGACACGTTACGTTTCGAGATGGGCCAACGCCGCCCAAGAACATGTAATAGGCGGGTTTCCCCCGATGTCTTGCGAACCCGGCGGTAACCCCACACCCCTCTATCTTCCTTCATCTCCATATCCCCTTTTCTTGCACATTCTTATCTGTAATAAGAGAGCTACACCCTGAACAAGTAACAATTTTACTGCATCGCGATCGCCTTTTTCAGCCGCGCCTCGGTCAGGATCACCGCCCGCACGGTGTGGTAATTGATCTTCCATGCGTGGGCCATGTGGTCCCAGATCCGTTTGTTGTTTTCATCGAACAATGGCCACCATTCGCCAACCACGTGGTTGATCATCGTATCCATCGCAAAACGATGGACGTTCTCGTACGCATCGAGATATTTCTCGTCGCCAAACAGCACAAACGCGTCCATCAAACCCGTCAGGCACTCGCACTGCTGCCAGAACTCTTTGTTGCGCTCGCGCGCCGGTCCGTCATGCGGCCCTTCGCAGAATACGCCGCCTTTCTTCCAGTCGATCCCATATGCCACGCAGTGGTCAAAGATTTTCTTGAGCCGATCTTTGTACACGTTTACGTCCAGTCCCAGCACCTCGACGGCAACCAGGAACAGCCACGCAAACTCGACGTTGTGTCCGAAACTCGTGTTGTTCAACGGACGCCCCTCGCCGTCGTCCACATCGCGGTCCGCGCCCCACACGTCTCTGAACAGGATCGCGCGCAACGGTTCCCAATCGAGCGAAAACTGGGCAACGCCCGTGCCGAATTGGGGATGCATGATCCTCTCGAACAGGATGCGGATGATTTCGAGCGTCCGCTCTTTATGGCGGGGATTTTGCGTGGCGGCGTACAGGTTCGTGAACGCCTCCATCAAATGCATATGGACATCGTACGACTTCCGGTCGCCGCCATACGCGCCCGGCCGCTTCTTGCCCCAGTCGCGTTCGAGGAACTCGTAGTATCCGCCGGCATAGTTGTCCGCCGCTTCGGTTTGGAACATCTGGTACGTTTTCAGCGCCCATTCGAGGCCGCGCGGATCCTGCGATGCCCGCGCATATTCCGACAGGCTGTAAATCGCAAACGACTGCCCGTAGGCCAGCTTGCTGCGATTCATCGGCGTCCCATCGCGCTCGACGGTCCAGTACCACCCGCCAAATTCCGGGTCCCAGAAGTGCTCGATCAGGAACTCGACGCCCTGCCGCGCGCTGTCGAGGAAATAGCCGCCGCCAAGCCCGGCGCGATGCGCCGATGCGGCCGTGTAGATCATCCGCGTCTGGCAAATGAGCGTCTTCAACGTCTCGCCGGTGGGATTGCCGTTGCAGTCGAGATAGGTCAGAAAGCCCCCGAATTCCTTATCCTCGCCGTGGGTCATCCAGAATGGTATCAACTCTTTATGCAGATGCTGTTGCACTTCCCGCAAGCACAGTTCCAAACGCTCTTTCGTCGTCATCATACAAACCCTCGATATTGGCCTAAACCGAAAACACGCCGAAAGTCTAAGTCCGAAGCCGACCAAAAGGCAAGAAAATAAGGCCGAAGGGGGTTTGGGATTCAGAAGAGGCAGGATCGCGATGCCCAAGAAAACCGTAAGCCGCGTCGAGAGGGTAAACGACTCTCAGCGCGCACTGCATCGTGCTACGCATCATCCACTAAAGGATTGTCTCGTTTACCACTCTCGCACGCGGCTCACAACTACACTGAAATTATACCACGTTTCCGCCAAAATGCAAGGAAAAATTGTTTGTAATAGGAGTGTGCGTTACGCGCTCAGTTTACTCTTCCTTGAAGCGCGACGTTTTTCTTTGCCCCCTTCAGAGGGGCTTTGCACCGCGGCCCGCAGCCTTGTCGACGGCGGCTACGGCCACGGCATAGTCGTGAACCGCTTTAACGAGGGCGGTCTCGGCGCTGCTGAGGGCCAGCGTGGCGTCCAACGTTTCCGTCTGCGTACCGACCCCTTCCTGGAAACGCAGTTCGGCGAGCCGACGTCCTTCGCGGGCGAGTTCGACGGTGCCTTTTTCCTTCTTGACGCGCGCGGCGGCATCTTCGGCTTGGATATACGCGGCGCGGACATCGAGTTCGATGAGGCGCTTGACGTCTTCGAGTTGGTGTTCGAGACTGCTGTGCAGCGCCTTGGCCTCGGCCACGTCGTAATGGCGCTTGCCGCCGGCATAGACCTGCCATTCCGCGCCGACGCTGAAGGTCCAACCGTCGGGTTGGGCCTGGCCGCCGCCATCGATATTGGCCCATGTGGCGGACGCGCCGGCGCTGGGCAGGAACTCGCCTTTGGTGCGCTTGATGTTCTGGCGGGCTGCGGCAAGTCCCTTGTTCAGGGCCTCGAGTTCGGGCCGCGTATCGAGCGCCTCGGCGACCAGCTTGTCCAGTGGCTCGGCTATCGGCGTCCAATCCATCTTGCCGACCAGCGAAATCTCCGTGTTTTCGGACAAGGCGAGCAAGCGTCGCATATTGATCAGCGTCAAACGCGCGACATTGGTTGCGGCGACGAGGTCGGCTTCGCGCGCGCCGACTTCGGTCTTGGCGCGCAGCACCTCGAAATTACTGATGAGACCGACATCGAGCATTTGTTGCGCGTCGCCGAGATGACGTCTGAACGTGACGACGCTTTCGTCGGCGACGCGGACGATCGCGCGCGCCAAGAGGCAATCGTAATAGGCTTGCTTGACTTGGAATTCGAGATCGTTCAGTTTCGTCTGCTTGACCCATTCCTTGGATTGTGCGAGAAACTCGGAGGCCTTGACTGCGGCCTTGATCTGTCCGCCGGCATATAACACTTGTGAAATGCTCAACGTGTCGTGGCGCTGGTTTTTTTCCCCGCTGAAGGAACTGAAACCGTTGCCGAAAAGACTCCCGATAAGGCCGGGGATCTCAATTCCCTTCAGTCCGTCGATGTACATGAACGCTTCCTGCACCTTGACTTGCGGACGGCGCGCGGATTCGGCCTGGCCGATCTTCGCCTTGGCCGCCGCGATATCGTCGTCAGCCATGAGTACTTGTGCATTTTTGGCCAGCGCGGTCTCGATGCATTGATGGAGATCGAAGGCCAGCACGTTCGCGGACGGATTCTCTTCCGAAGCCCAATAGGCTTCGAATCCCTTGAGCACGTCGTCGGCAACCAGCGCGATGTCCTTGTCGTCGACGGTGCTGGGAGGCTGGACGGCAGTGGCGTTTTCCGTCGGCGGCGCAGCATTCACCGGCGCCGATTGTGCCACGGCAACAAACGACATTCCCGCCAATAATACGCATAGGAGTCTCATGGCAAACCTCATCGTTTCTCCTAATGCGGCTTAGCCGCAAAATCATAGTCGCAACCACGGTTTCTTTTGTCACACTGCGCGACGCGATACGACTCCCGTTTGCAACATCCGCGCGGCTTGCGTTGATGCGGCAAACAAAGAAACCACCTGTTTGTGTCGGCATGATACTCGCCTCGCACAAACAAGTCAAAGCGAGCGGCGGCGATGTAATGCCAGTCGAGGGTGTGGCCGGTCGGTTCCGGCCAGAGGCGGCACAGGGCACGCGAAGTTTCCTTGATTCGGGTTTACTGTGCGGCGGCAGGGGGGAACGCGAACGTCTTGTTGACATGGATTTCGCCGTCGCGGATGGATTTGTGGCGTTTGATTGTGTTGGGTTCGGATGCGATGTAGTCGGGGCGCGGTTTGATGCCGGGGATATCGGGGATGCCGTGCGAGAACTGGTTGAGGTTCAACATGAGGGGTTTGCCGGATTCGATGCGTAGGGAGAGTTCGATTCCTTCGCGCGGGAATAGGTGGATGTTGAGACTCCAATGGGCGTCGGCGGCATCGAGGGGTTTGCCGAATACAGAGGCGGATAGTACGCGTGCGCCGTCGTTGCTTTGGATGGACATGGATTCGGCGTGGTTCGAGTCGATGCGGACGACAACATCGCGCGCGCCGTCGCGAATCGAGTCGGACACGACGCGTACTTCGGGACTCAGGGAGGCCACGACGGGCGCCGGGGCTTTCATGGCGGGTTCGCGCGAGCCGGGGTCGGCCCCTGCTCCTGCCCCTTGGGGGAAGAATTGGGAGGTCCACTCGTCAGGCGCCGGGTCGCTACTAGACCAGTATGCTACATTTGCGTCAAGGTTGAGGTTATAGGCTACGCAGTCGAATTTGGGGTGGTCTGCGTTGTAGCCGTTGTTGAGCAGGCCGGCCGCGAGCAGAAAGCATGCAATAGCGGTGCAAAGGACTGGCAGCCATAGCCGGCTGCGTCGCGTGACGAGGGCGATTTGCGGAATTGCGAGACCGAGGATCAGCACGGGAATCAAGATCGATGCGGGACTGGCAATGACGAAAATAAACGAAAGGATGGCCGGATAGGTCGGCGCTGCCAGGACAATCCCCGGAATGACGAATAGGGAACCGAGTGCGACCCATGTCGGCGGCAGGTCGTCGGGGTCGCGCGTAAGAAACAGCAGGCCCAACCCGATCGAGCCGAACAGCAAGGGCCATTGGGCCATATAGACGCCGCCTTTGAGGTAAGCGTCGAACATGAACATCGTGGCCAGCCACGCCGCCAGACCGCCCACGGTGAGATGCTGCGGGCGAACGAAACGTACGAGACTTCCGGCGATCAGAATGAAGAGGGCGATGCCGAGCAGCGCGAAGGCGGCGCCGTACAGGTTGTTTTGCTGAAGCACGTGAACGTCGGGCAGTTGCGTAATGTCTTTGGATACCAACGCGTACAGTTTCGCTGGACCGTAGAGGAGGGCGAGCATTCCCGCCTGGACGCCTGAAACAATGGCCGTGGCGATCGTGAATAGCAGGCAGCCGACGATCATGCCGGGAAACGTCACGTGTCCGCGAACGAGGCCGAGGAGCAGCATCATAATGAAAACGGCTATCGTGATCACCATCAACGGGCGATTCCACGTCGCGGGATAGTAGGCCATGTGCGGTCCCGCAACGGTGAAATAGGTGACGTCTGGCGCGGTGACGCGTTCGAGTGGCTGGTTGCCCAAACGCTGGGTGAGGCCCAGTCCGTATTCGCCGAGGTCTTGCAGGCTGGCGAGACTGAGGTGGGCGGGATCGTCGTTTTTGGTATGGTACTGTGCGAAATTGTCCACGAACGCGATGTTGTATCCCTTAAGCCCCGCCTCTTTGAAGATGCCGAAGTCGGCGCGGAATGGCAGGCGGTAATAGATGTCGGCCATGCAGGAACTGGTGCTGGTATGGACGCCCGACTTGGCGAGCTGCTCGATCAGCCAGCCGTTTTCCGTGCCGGTTTCGAACATACACGCCTTGCCTTGATTGCCCCGCGACTCGAAACCGATCACCACGCCGACATCGCCGACCCATGGGTGTTCGACAAAGGCGCGGGCGCCAAGCATGCCGCATTCCTCCGCGTCGCTGAACACGAAGATAACGTCGTTTTTGAGCGGCGGACCGGCCTTCAGCGCGTGGGCAATCTCGATCATGGCCGATACGCCCGCGCAGTCGTCCGCCGCGCCGGGGCCATACGGGACGCTGTCGTAATGCGCTTCGAGCATGACGGCTTTCGTGTTCGCAACGCCCGGCAGGCGCGCCAGGACCATGTTGCGCATGCCGGCGCTACGACCGCCGACGTACGGACTTGCCACGTGTTGCGTCGGGACGCCCAAGGCGTTCATCGTGTCGACGATGTACTGCTGTGTCCTTATATTCGCGTTCGACCCGGCCGGGTGCGGGACCGATGCGACACCTCGGTCGTAGACAAGCGCCCGTTCGGCGGAGAACTCGACGGCAGGGGCGGTGGCGGGCTTTGGGCTTGCAGGCTGGAGCATGTACAGAACGAGGCAGGCTGCGAATGCGAGAAAAAAGGTCGTGCCAAGTGCCCATACATCGAGATACCAAGGCCGCCGGGAATCGAGCGTGTTAGTCGTCATATCAGAGCATCCTATTGAAAAAACGCGCGCCAAAAACGATTGTCTCGATTGGTTGGACCTATCTCGCTGGAGAATGGTTACACCTTGCCTCAGCCATGATCTGTGGATAAAATAGGCTCACGAACCTGATACAGGCCGCAGGCTATCGCGAGATCTTCGCAGCCCGTGAACGTTTGTGCGAGGAAGCAGGAAAACCGACGGAGGCTGGACGGCGCATGCGTGTCGCAATGTATTATAACAATAACGACGTGCGGTTGGAGGAAATGCCGGTACCCGCGATTGGTCCGGGCGAGATTCTCGTGAAGATAATCGCCAGCGGTATCTGCGGCAGCGACGTGCTCGAATGGTACCGCATCAAGAAGGCCCCGAAGGTGCTCGGCCATGAGATAACCGGTGAAATCGTCGGGGTCGGCGAGGGTGTCGCACGCTTCAAACCCGGCGACCGCGTGTTTGTGTCGCACCACGTGCCGTGCAACACGTGCTGGTATTGCCTGCATGGGAACCACACGGTATGCGAGACGCTGCATACCACGAACTTCGATCCGGGCGGATTCGCCGAGTATCTGCGCGCGCCTCGCATCAACGTGGACCGCGGTACGTTCCTGTTGCCCAACGAGGTCTCGTTCGAGGAAGGCGCGTTCATCGAGCCGCTGGCCTGCGTGATCCGCGGCCAGCGGACGGCGCACTTGCGCGCGGGACAGACCGTGCTGATCATCGGCAGCGGCATTTCGGGCATGCTGCATCTCATGCTCGCACGCGCGATGGGCGCGGGGCGCATTATCGCCACGGATATCAGCGAGTTCCGCATGGACAAGGCCCGCGCCTTTGGCGCCGACGTGGTTATCGACGCGCGCGACGATGTCCCGGCGCGCGTGCGCGCCGCGAACGGTGATCGGGGTGCGGATCTTGTGATTGTCTGCACCGGTGCGTTTGCCGCGTTCCAACAGGCGCTGCAATCGGTGGATCGGGGCGGGACGGTGCTGTGCTTCGCAACGACCGATCCCGGCGTCGAACTTCCTATACCGCTCAACGATTTCTGGCGCAATGGGATCACGGTTCTGCCCAGTTACGCGAACAGTCCCTATGACGCCGAAGTCGCGATCCAATTGCTGTCCGCGCGGCGTCTGCCGGTCCGCGAGATGATTACGCACCGTTTGGCGCTTGAAGAGACTGGGCTGGGCTTCAAGTACGTGGCAGGAGGAAAAGACTCGCTCAAGGTAATCGTCGAGCCGCAACGTTGACGCGTCTTGTGGTCTTACAGATCTCCTTCTTTCTTTTCGCGGGACAAGCAGTGCTTGTCAACGGAGTTTCATGAAATCTGCGAAGAAGTGCTTGACAAGATCAGGGAACGGGTATACAATCGTCCTTCTGAGCCGGGACACAGATAATTCAAGGAGTACATTTATGACGCGAAAGCTTGCCTTTACAGCTCTTGTCTTTTTAGTTCTAACATCCTGCTCTAAGCAAGAAGCTGAAAAATACTATCCGATACCTCACAAGGGCGCATCCTGGGAGTACTCCCTTGAAGCCAAACAAGGCGACACAGTTCACAAGGCAAAGATGTCAATTCATATTGATAGTGAAGAAACAATTAACGGAAAAACTTACTTTAAGACCGTGACGGCCTATTCTGGTATGCCCGGAGCAGAACCCGATATCGAGTACGAAAGGTGGACATCAGAAGGCATATACGCTATAGATGATAAACATAAAGATATGCCTGAATATTTGAGTACGCCATTTCCGCTAACCGTTGGGAAAACCTGGACAACACAAGCCCCAGATACTCAAACTCAAAACAGCGCAGTGAGTATAGAAACACTACAGTTGTTTGACCGAAAGTATGAGAACTGCCTCAAAATCTCATATAAGACCCAAGAAAAAGGTACAAACATTGAAGGCTCTGTTTACCTTTCTCCAGGGATTGGAATGGTGAAAACCGTAGCAAAGGGCGCGCAGCTTATACTTGAATTTACCTTGGATAAGTACAAACCTTAACTGATTCTGTGCACCGTCCGGTTGGGGCTTGAAGAAACCGGCCTGGGCTTCAAGTACGTGGCAGGGGGAAAAGACTCGCTCAAGGTAATCGTCGAACCGCAACGTTAGCGCGTCTTGTTCTTGCTGAACCTTCTTTCTTACGTGCGGATCGGAGCCGCTCTCGTGAAAAGAAGTTCCTCTGTCGAACGAATAGCTGTGCATCGAGTACG
Source organism: Candidatus Hydrogenedentota bacterium (assembly GCA_903925285.1). GTDB lineage: Bacteria > Hydrogenedentota > Hydrogenedentia > Hydrogenedentales > SLHB01 > DSVR01. The sequence goes on from CAIYET010000527.1 coordinate 46,470, forward strand.
GTACTATCGCGTTGTTTTCCGCGCCTGTCGGTAGAGGCGCGCGAGGATGTCTGGGCGGACGAGTATGTATTCTTCGGGCAGGCGCGAGGCGAGATCGTTGAGCCAGGATGGGTAGTAGTACCAACTGATGGCCATGGCGCTCATGAATGCGGGGCGTTGAGTTGGCGTGTTGGCCGCGATTTCGCCAACGAGCCACGTGTTTGCGTCGGCCGTGTCGTTGCGCAACGTTTCGCTCGACGCGGACCACACCTGGAACCGTGTCAGCGTATGGAACACCGCAGTATCGCCGATCAGGCCGTTCGCTTCGTCCGGTTTGACGCATTCGTGGCGGCCAAGGTCCGCGATGACGTAATTCAGCCGTTTCATGCCTTTCGCGAAGCGGGCGAAAGTGTCGTCATCGGGCGGCGTGCGTTCGCCCCAACTGCCGTTGTACAACTCGACGCCATCGATATCGAGCGCGCGACAATAGCGGTCGGTCAACCGGACATACTCGTTCCAAATTCGCGCGCGGTCCTTTTGCGCGAACCGGCTCGCGTAGACCTGCGTGTTCATGTAGCCCAGTCCGGAAACGCCCGCGAAAAACACGTCGTTCGGCGTCGCTTGTTCGATGTACCATTGGAGAACCGCTGGCAGCATGTCTTGCAGCGTCACGTTCATGCACCAACCCGTCGGCACGCTGCCGCGCGCGGGGTCGGCCCAGATCTTCCGCTGATGGAATTGCCAGTACCAGAGGTTATCGCCGCTATCGAGGATATTGACGCTGAGGTAGACCTTGCCGGGATCGAGTGGCGGCGTCGCATCGTTTGTGCGGTAACGCTGCTTCAACACGCCCGCTTTGGGCCTGATTGCGGAATGGACGGTCAGGTTCGAGCAGAATTCCGTGCCGGGGACGAACTTCCCGAACTCGGACAGCCACCGCACGCCTTCGTACTCGTCGATGCCGAGACGGTCGGCGTACTTGGGCCAGCCCATGACCGGGACGTTTGCGGGCGTGGACGCGAGCAGTTCGTTGACGAATGTCTCTTCCGCCGCAGGATCGCCGCCCGGTTCGCAGTCGGCGAAGCTCGACACCCAGAACGTGAACACGTTGAACGCCGCGAGATAATCGCGCACGCAGTGGCTTGTACTGCGCGGATGCACCCACGCGAGGACGTGATGGTTGAAGCGGTCCCAATACCGTTCGCGCAGTTCGCGGTACGCGTCGACATTGCGCGTCCAACGTCCGCGCAAATCCATGATGACCGGCAGCCGCAACGACACGGCCAATTCCGCAGTCGTAGGCAACGCGTTTTCGAGTCCGCCCAACATGCACGCGGCCTGAATCGAGCCTGGCAGATTCGCGTCGAATACGATGGCGCCTTTGACAATGTCGCGGAACCGTTCGAGCAACGCGGCGCACGAAGCAACGCGTTCTTCGCCATGCACGTATCCGCGTTCGTGCAAATAGGCCAGCCAGTCTTCGTCGTATCCGGGCGGATTCGTTGCGTTGATGAGATAGAGTCTCGGCCGCTTCCGGTTGACAAGTCCCTCGAGCACCGCGACCAGCCGCTGGACGTCGTCGGAATCCTTCGCGCAATCGTAGACGAACAGCGGCGAGCCGGGCGTATCGGGCGGGCGCGGAAACACGCCGTCGAAGGGACGTTTCTCGCGATGTTCGGGCAGGTTCGCCCACTGCCGCGCCGAGCGCGCGATAGAAACGTCGTCTACCCAGAAACCGTCGGTCGCGTCGTCGCTGGCGAAACGCAATGAGACGAACGAACATTCCTTCGGTGTCGTAAACGCGCAAGTGAAGGGTTGCCAGTCGAAATCGCCTTGCGCCAGATAAAGCCGCCGGTCGCCGCCGCGCTCGAACCCGACGCTCAGGAAACATCGTTTCGCATTCCGGCCTCGCGCGAAGAACGACACCTCATACGTCGTCTCTCGAGAGACCGGAATGGCGCCCTGGAAAAACGATGCGAATACATTCGCCTTCATGGGCGAACGGTTCACGATGCGAATGGAACGTACACCGGAGTGGTGAAGTGCGGCGTCCAACGTCACTTCGGCATCCGCGCCGCCGCCGATCTCGATTTGCCAATCGGCTGCGAACCCACCCTCGGCGGCCGGCGTTTCGAATCCGGGATTTCGGGCGGCCGTCTCAGGTGTATGTTCACTCCACGCCAGCGACATCACCATAACTAGTACGGTAGCCAACGGAATGATTGCGTCTGCGAACGTCGTCGGCAAGACGCCGATTTTTCTTGCACTGCGATTCGCGATACGATATCCTCCGCATCAAGCCCGATTTCCAGAACCCGCTTGTTCCAATCGAAATTCCGTACGACATCCGATGGTATCATAGCTTCCTTGCCCATCGTGAGCCGCCCCTCTTTTTACGGAGTGTGGAGACCTTGCGGCGTGAAAACTAGAAAGACTCGCGCGTGGCCGGTATGATCCGCGTATTGACGAGGAGTACTTGCATGAATGTTTTGCTGATTGTCATCGACACGTTGCGGGCGGATCATCTGGGCTGTTACGGTTATTCGCGCGACACGTCGCCGCATATCGATGCGTTGGCTTCGGGTGGCGTTGCGTTCGACTGGGCGATTGCGCCGGCGATCCCGACGCATCCGTCGTTCGTCACGATGAATACGGGGCAGTATCCAATCACGCACGGCGTGGTCGCGCATGGCGGGGAGCGTGCGATTCCGCGAACGTCGCCGTGGCTGCCGTCGCTGTTGCAGAAGAATGGCTACACGACGTGTGCGATCGACAATCTGGGCGAATGGCGTTTCGGGTTTTCGCAGGGCTACGAGTTTTATGTCGACCCAACACGCCGTCGCGCGCTGAGCATCAATTGCGACAATCGTGCGATCAATGAACGCGCGATTCCGTGGCTCAAACAGCACGGAACGGAACGTTTTTTCATGATGGTCCATTATTGGGACCCGCACACGCCGTATCTTCCGCCGCGCGCGTACCGTAACCTCTTCTATAAGGGCGACCCGTGCGATCCGGGCAACCATTCGCTCGATGGGCTGATGGAGCATCCGCTGGGCCGGATGTGGAAAGAGACGTGGTTCAACAAACTCGGCGGGAACATCACCGACGCGGCGTATCTCGAAGCGTTGTACGATTCGGAGATCCGCTTCTGCGACGACGGTATCGGCAAGCTGCTCAAGACGGTCGAAGCGCTCAAGGGCGCCGAGGACACGCTTGTTATCCTCACGAGCGATCATGGCGAACTCTTGTTCCGCCACAAGGTTTTTTTCGATCATCACGGGCTGTACGACGGCACGTTGCACGTCCCGCTGATCATGCGGCATTCGGGTTTCGCGCCCAAACGCGTGCCGCATCTCGTCGCCCACGTGGATCTGGCGCCGACGATTCTGGAGCTTTGCGGCGTTGCCGTTCCCGATGGGATGGAAGGTTCGAGCCTCGCGCCCATGCTGCGTGACGCGGACGCTCCGCCCATCCGGGATTGCGTCGTCAGCCAGGAATGCACCTGGCAGATGAAATGGTCGTTGCGCACGCACACGCACAAATTTATCCTTGCGCGCGAAGAGGATTTCTATCATACGCCGTCGCGCGAACTGTACAACCTCGACGCCGACCCGTGCGAGCTTCGCAACATCGCCGACGACGATCCCGATACCGCGCGCGCGATGGAGAGCAAACTCGAATCGTGGATTGCCGCAAAGATGGCCAAGAACGGCTTGGCGCAGGATCCCCTCGTATCCCACGGCATCACGCTGGGCAAAGCCTGGAAAGACGAGAAAAACCGGTGAGGAACAGACTCGCCGCCTATTCTCAGCGGATCGCAAGCATGCGGTCGATGGGCAGGCGGGCACGTTCGATGATGTCGTCGGGCAGTTCGATGGCGTACTGGAGGTTTTCGAGAGAGGAGAGGGTCTGTTCGAGCGTGATGAGGTTCATGTGTTTGCAGCGGAGATTGCACGCGCGGACCATCTCGCGATGGGGGAATTCGGCGGCGACGTTGTCGGCCATGGCGCACTCGGTCAAGAGTATGTAACGTGGCGCGTCGACGTTGCGGATGTAATCGAGCATGCCCTTAGTACTGCCTTTGTAGTCCACTTTTGCCATGACGTCGGGATGGCATTCGGGATGGGCCAGGATGACGGCGTCGGGGAATTGTTCGCGAAGGCGCTCGACGTCCTGGACCGTGAACAGTTCGTGGACTTCGCAACGCACGCGCCAGCCGATGACGCTCTTGCGGCCCGGCACGACGCCCGCGTTCACGTCGGCGCCGTCCAAGGGATCCGGGGCCGCGACATAATCCGCTTCGAGGTCGGCGGCGGTGTTTCGTGCGAGATACTCATCGGGCAGGAAGATCACGCGGTCGTGGCCTTCGTTGAACAGATGGCGCAATACCGCAGTCGAATTCCCCGACGTGCAGCAGTAGTCGCTCTCGGCCTTTACCGCGGCGTACGTGTTGACGTAGGTCACAACTGGCGCGCCGGGATACAATTCTCGGAGACGGCGCACATCGTCGACGCTGATACCCTCGGCCAGCGAGCAGCCGGCCTTCTCGGCGGGAATCAACACCGTCTTCTTCGGATTCAACACCTTCGCGGTTTCGGCCATGAACTGGACGCCGCAGAAAATGATCACGTCCGCGCTGGTCTGGGTCGAGATACGTGAAAGTTCCAACGAATCCCCCACGTAGTCGGGCACGCTATGGAACAGCGCCGGTTCCATGTAGTTGTGTCCGAGGATGACCGCGTTGCGCTCGCGTTTAAGGCGGTTGATGCGGAACGCCAACTCGGCTTTCAACGCCAATTCGAACTCGGGCACGATGCCGCCCAACTTGGCCTGCATGCGCCGCAACGTTTCGTCAACGGTTGGGGCATCCTGAACTGTTCCGCGATCGTCCGGCATGAGCGTACTGGTCCTTCTTACTGCAAGCCGCCGACCGCGTCCAAACCGGGAGCGATAAGCGGCGAAAACAACGGCGAAGACGTCCCAAGCACATATCGGGCGCGCCTTCGCCAGCCAAGGGGGGAAGTTTAACACCCGTCGCGCTCGCAACACAAACCATCGCCTGCTGACGCGGTATGCACGTCTGGCCCTGGCTTCCCAGCGTCTTCAAAACAACTGCCGGTCGAGCGAGCGATACTGAATGGCCTCACCGATGTTCTGTTCCGTGATAGTCTCGGAATGGTCGAGATCGGCGAGGGTCCTCGCCACGCGGAGGATCTTGTCGTAAGCGCGGGCGCTCAGGCCCATGCGTTCCATGGCGTGTTCGAGGAGGGCGCGCGAGCCGCTGCCTAGCAGGCATGACGTTTGGACGGCCTTCGCATCCAAATGGGCGTTGCATGCGAAACGTCCCTTGTACCGTTCGCGCTGTAGGTCGCGGGCCTCTTGGACCGTGGCGCGGACCTCGGCGCTGGTCGGTCCGGTGGTTTGGCCGGTGGACAACTCGTTGAAGCTCAGGGGCGGCACGTCGACATGAATGTCGATGCGGTCGAGCAGCGGTCCGGAAAGGCGCGACATATATCGCTGAACGTCGCCTTGCGAACAGCGGCATTGCCGGCGCGGATCGGTGCGGCAGCCGCAGGGGCATGGGTTCATGGCGACGACGAGCATGAAGCGGCTGGGATAGGTGACGGAATACATCGCGCGGCGGATGTGGACGACGCCTTCTTCGAGAGGCTGCCTCAGGACTTCGAGCGCGGACCGGTTGAACTCGGGCAATTCATCGAGGAATAGCACGCCGTTGTGTGCGAGGCTGACCTCGCCGGGGCGCGGGAGTGTGCCGGCCCCGCCGCCACAGATGGAAACGGTGCTGGCGGTATGGTGAGGCGCGCGGAACGGGCGCTGGACGACGAGGGCGTTTCGCGCGCTTGTGAGTTGCGCGACGCTGAACACGCGCGTGGTTTCGAGGGCCTCGTCGAAGGTCATGTTGGGCAGGATGCCGGGCAGGCGCGAAGCGAGCATGGTCTTGCCGGTGCCGGGCGGGCCGATCATGAGCAGGTTATGTCCGCCGGCAGCGGCGACGGTCAACGCGCGCTTGACGTGCGCTTGGCCTTTGACGTCCGTGAGGTCCGGCACATGCCGGCGCGACTGTTCGAAGATGATCTTTACGTCGGTGACGTGCGGTGCGATATCGCGTTTGCCCGCGATAAAGTCCGCCGCCTCGTTGAGCGTGGCAACGGGGATGACCTCGATTCCTTCGACGACGCCCGCTTCAATGACGTTGGCTTCGGGCAGCACGATACCGCGCAAACCTTGGTTGCGTGCGCCGATGGCCAGCGACAACGCGCCGGGAACGTGCCGAATCGAACCGTCGAGCGCGAGTTCGCCGGCCAACGCGTATTCGGTCAGACGCTCGCCCACGATCTGTTCGCTGGCCACGAGCATGCCGACTGCGATGGGCAGGTCGAGCGCGGTACCTTCCTTGCGGACGTCCGCCGGCGAAAGATTGACGATGACCGTACCGCGCGGGAATCGACAACCGGAATTGCGCAACGCCGAACTGACCCGGTCGCGGCTTTCCTTCACGGCCTGATCGGGCAGGCCGACCAAGCTGAAATAACTCGTGCCAGGATGGCAGTCCACCTCGACCGCCACCGGAATGGGGTCGATGCCCAAGACTCCCGCCGTCAACACGCGTGCCAGCATATGCTTCCCTATTCCGCTAAACCCAGTTCCATACCTTCGAGCAACGCCTCCGCAAACGCCGTCTTTTGCACGTCCGAAAAACTAGCCGCCGTAACCCGCGTGGCTCCAGCCAGGACGCGTGGCCAGTTATGACACAGACCGTGGGCTTTCCTCGGCAATAAGCATGCCAGCACCCAATCTCAGCCTCGTTGCACCGCGTCACGTACCGTTACCGGTGTTGCTTATTCTTAAGAATAGGCTTCTTCCGCCAGTCGGCGTCCGGGCCAAAGCGAAGGTTCGGGCCGCCCCATCCGTCGTGTTTGTCTCCATAGACGCTACGGACAACAGTCGTGAATCCCGCAGTGAACAACAGCACCAGTGTCAGCCCCGCCAGCACCGCCTTGCGAATGTAGGCGCCATACTGCTCCTGCGGCCGGATGGTCACGTCATCTTTATCGCGCGCGTAAAATAGAATCAGGAACGTGGCGATCAACGCATTTACAGTGATAACGCCTTCGGTGGCGAGGCGTTGCTCGTTGAACGCCACCACGGCCCTCATGAAATTCCCGATCACGATTGCCCACAGGAGAACCAGATACAGCATTTGGCCTTTCCCAAGCCACGAAGACGGAACTACGGCCAGCGGACGCCGTAGGTGCATGGCCAACAATGCAATCGTGCAGATCGTCATCAAGACAAAGACGATCGTGAACCACCCCGCCGATGAGATTTCAATGCCGGCGAACCACGGCGCTTTCATTGTCGGCGGCACGGCGCGGAATCCTCCCGCCTGCTGGCGTGTCCAGTCTTCGAGTATCTTGACGAGATTCACGAACAGCATGACGTTGAGGATAAGACTCACCGAAAACGCTTCGGTCCAGCGTCGAACAGGCGGCTCGTCGACGACCGGTTTCAGGCGCGTGGACAACATGCCCATGGCTACCGCGATGCCGAGTCCGTACAGGAACCCCGCACCTTGTTCGGTGCAGATGCTGTGCCAGTTGGCGCTGTGCCAATGGGCCCACGCTTGGACCGTGGTTTGATCCTGCGTAAGCACCGGATTGCCCGGCATGAGTGCCAGCATTTTCACGAACTGGGCCAGCATCAATCCCAGTCCGCCGATCACGCCCGATACTATCGCCGCGAACGCCACGGGCATGAGCCGGTATCGATACGCATACACCAGAATACCGATGAGGGATCCAAGCGTGTTGGCCCAACTGTCGCCGCGCGGCGCCACGAGGCGAAAACCGCCAACGCCCATCGTGAAATTGCTCAGCAATACGGGGCCGATCAGAAACGCGAGGTAGCTGCCCAAGGTGATATGCATGAGCAACGAAGATCCCGAGCGCCATTGGCCGTACAGGTAGAAGTAAACCCCAATCCCGGCGATGAGACCGAATAGCCAGCCAAGGTGGGGGCCCAAATCGAAGAAGATCTGAGGCCAGTTCGACAGCAGATTGGCCGGATCGAACGGCTGATGGGTCGCCGGATCGATCGCGGTGAGATCCCCCTGGTAGCGAACCAGAACGCGAAGAAGTGGACCGATCAGTCCCGTGAGCGCGAGCAGTTTCTGCACCACGAAACCGGCCAGTGCCCCGATCGCTCCGAATACGCCCAGCAGCGGAAGCTTACCGAAACGCCGGTCCCATAGATCGAATAGGCACAAAGCAATCAACGCCGTCGAGGCCTCCAGCCATTCACTGTCGAGCCAGTACAACGGATTCTTCTGACGGAAATCCGAATGGTCGATCCCCATCGTGCCGAATACCCGGCCGCACCACGCCGAGAAGGTATCCTCGGTGAAATACTGTATCGTCCAGATAACCAGCACCCAGCAGAGCGGCTTGAACAACTGCGTCAGTTTCTCGCGCTCCTCGACTGCCGGATAAGCCGTACCGGCCCCGCCGATGCTGGCCCAGAGAAACCCCGTGACGAAGGTTGTCAAAAACCCGTAGACTTGGGTGGGCAAATGCCCGCTGTGGGTATACCCCAAAGGAAGCATGTACGCCATCGAGCCGCCGAACGCCCAGCCCATCGCTCCGAACGCTGCGAAGTAGACCACACGCCGACGCCAGTCCTCGCGTCCCGAAAACAGTGCCGCCGCGATACCGGCGAGCGCCCCGGGAATCATGGCCCCGAACTCATGTCCGAAATTGCCTCGAATGCCCCACCCGATCGAGAGCGAAAGGGCTACCAAAAAGACGGCGCTGGGCCTGAATGCGGGCCGTGTTAATGCCTTGTTCATCGGGAACCTCATTGTTCGCGAAACATCGCGGGATCGTGACTCGGTCCAAAACAGACACGTATTGTGAACAAATCGGGAGGTAAATGCACACTTCCGCCAAGGCATCGAGAATGCAGTAAGAAGGGTTCAATGATACGACTTCGATCTCGAAGCACCCAAAGATAGGGTGTAGCTCTGCCATTACCGCAACGTTCAATAATCTGTTCGCAAGTTTTGGGGTATTTTCGCAGTCTTGAAATCCATTCCGTTTCTGTAGAGGCGGCAGATGACGGGAAGCCGTCGGTATTTTGGAGTGCGGCGGCAACGACGCC
>CAIYET010000528.1 GCA_903925285.1 Candidatus Hydrogenedentota bacterium
ATCGGCTTGTGGGTGGATCCGCCGGCGGACGCGAGGATCGCGCAACGATATCGGGAACTGGCCGACGCGAACTTCACGTTTGTCATCTGTGGCTCGAACAATCCGGAGGCGATCAAGAAGCAGTTGCGTCTGTGCCGCAAGCTTGGGCTGAAGGCGATTCTGCCTGCTCTGTCGCTGCCGCCGGCGCAATGGCCCGACGGGCCGACGTGCTGGGGCTACGGTCTGTGCGACGAGCCGAACGCGAGCCGCTTTCCTGAGTTGCGCGCACAGGCCGACGCGGTCCGCGCGACGCATCCCGGACGCTTTGCTTACGTCAACCTCTTCCCGAACTATGCCAATGCGCAACAAATGGGCGTGGATACCTACGACGAATACGTTGGCCGGTTCTGCGAGACGTTCCAGCCGGAAATCCTCAGCATGGACCATTATCCCGTCATGAAACCCGGTGCGGATACCCGCGCGGCCTATTGTGCGAATCTCGATGTCATGCGCACGCATTCGCTCGATCGCGGCATCCCGTTCTGGAACTTCTTCAATTGTATGCCGTACGGTCCTCAAGCCGACCCGACGGAATCGCAATTGCGCTGGCAGATCTACACCTCGCTCGCGTATGGCGCGAAAGGCGTCATGTATTTCTGTTATTACACGCCGTTCTCGCCTGAGTTCCCCAAGGGCGGGGCCATCATCGCGCGTGACGACCGCCGCACGCGCCATTACGACGAAGCCAAACGCATCAACGCCGCGATCAAGAATCTCGGACCCACGCTTATGAAACTCACGAGCGTCGCCCTGTATCGCGTCAAGCCGGAAGATGTCCCCGCTGACGCGCTCGCCGGTTCGCCCATCAAGGACATGACGCGCGCCGACTACGATCCGGCGCACGATTTCCTCGTAGGCGTGTTTCGTCATGAAGATGGCCGCCGCGCCGTGTTGGTGAATAATTACCGGCACGACTTTTCGGCGTGGCCCACCGTAGTTTTCGACGCCGCTCTGGCATCCGTTCGCGAGGTATCGAAAGCGACCGGCAAGGAAATCTCCGTCCGCGACGACAGCCCCGACATGGACGGTCTGCAACTCTCGTTCGATTCCGGCGAAGGCAGGCTGTTCCTAATGCCGTAGGTTACTCATCCGGTATCGAGGAATTTATTGGCCGCCTCCAGAAACTCGATGGCTTGGGATTGCGGATACGTCATCGGAAGAAAGCCGGGCACTTCTGCGCTCATGCGGCACAGGGAGAGGATGGGAACGAGCACGCTTGTCCGTTCGATCTCCCCTGCATAATGTGAGACCTCGTCAAGTACAACGAGAATGTCAACGTCCGATTACGAATCCCCGTTTCCTCGCGAGTAGGATCCGAATAGATAGACGCCGAATAAAAAGTCGCGGACCCATGGCCCGAAAACGAATTAACGAAGCTCGAAGTGCCTGTGCCCGGCGGCGCAACCACCCGCCTGAGCCTGGCCCAGCGCGAAACGTCCTTAAGCGCAAATGCCAATCCCTCCCTGTCAAAGAAGTGCGCCAGACCGGTCACCAGACAACCGTCATCAGCCCTGAAACTGGCGCGAAAATGGTCTACACGTTGGCATGATTCGCCCCCAAAAGTACCATGCCCGTTTCCGACAGGATCAAGATATCTGAATCTACAATCTACAATCCATAATCCGCAATCGCCAATTCATCCTTCATCCTTGATTGTGAGGCCATTCGTACGCTTGACCCGGTTCACCCGCCTGCTTATACTCCCAATGGCAACACAGTAAGCGCCTAGGCTTTAGGCTGTGGGCTTTAGGCTGTAACAGCCTAAAATCTACAGCCTTAACCGAAGGGAGTATCATGATTACCGAGGAATTCCGCGAAGGTTACTTCAAGGACAAGTATGGTCGCTGGCAGCAAGATCGACGAAACGGTGTTGATCGTCGGCTTGCGCAGAAGGCGGTGGAACTGGCCCACGAGCGGCGCAGGAACTATCGGCGCAAGGCAGACCGCGAGCTTTTGGAAAAAGATCATCGCATGATGATCAATGACGCGCTCGACGAGTTCGCTGGGGAGCATGGCGGGCATCTGTAGGCTTTCGCGTGAAGCCTATTGCTTTGCGAGGACGGCGTCGGCCTTCTGCTTAAGTTCGAGGGCTGCGGTGCGGCCTGTTTTCAGACCCGAAAGGACTTCCGTTTCCGCCTTCTCGACGAGCGCACGGACTTCTTGCCAGCCTGCGACGTTCGGCTCGGATTTCGCGAAGGGCAGGCAGTCGAACGCCGCCCGATTGTAGGGCCATTCGCCCCAGAATTTCTGGATACCCGGATCGTCTACGGCGGATTTGCGTATGGGCAGGTATCCCGTGCCCAGCGCCCAGCGCACGCCGATCTCGCGCGATGTAAAGAACTTGGCGAAGTCCCACGCCGCGCGTTGTTGTTCCGGCGTCGTGTTGAAGATGCAGATGTTGGGGCCGAAGAGCACAGTACGCGGATTCGCAGGATCGCCTTGCGGGATGCGCGCCATGCCCCATTTGTCTTGCGCGTTCTGCATCAGCATCGCCACGTTGGTCCGGCCCGAACTCGAACGGATACCGAAAGCCACCGCATCCTGTGCGAGCGCTGTTTCGTCGTCGTACGTACCCGGCGTGATCTGATATCCCAGCTTTTCCTTCGCGAGCGTTTCGATAATCTCGAACGTGCGGATGGATTGTTGCGAATCGAAGAGCGTTCGCTTGCCGTCGTTTATCTCGCCGCCGAGGCTGAAGATCATCCCGGCAATGGTCGAGCAATCGACGGAGACGGCGTAGGCGGGTTTGCCTGTCTTGGCTTTGATCTGCCGACACTGTTCGATGAACGCGTCCCAAGTCGCGGGCGGCGCGTCGAAACCCGCCTCGGA
>CAIYET010000529.1 GCA_903925285.1 Candidatus Hydrogenedentota bacterium
CCGACGGGCAAAAGCAGCCGCGATAAAGATTTGGACGGCATCTATGAGCAGTATGAATGGGCGCTTGTGTCGGAGGTTCTGCGGGATTCGGGCGGTACGCACCATGGGGATGCCCTGGATGCGTTTTCGCATAACCTGAGCCTGTTGCGCGCGGAACCGAAATATGAGCAGGGACTGAAACCATACGAGTATGCAGTGGCGGGGTTGCTCAGCATCAGCTATCTCAGCATCGAGTTCTGGAAAGCCCAACTCATGTACGAGGACCAAACGACTCCGTTGTTGACACAGGACTACCAAGTTTGTCGCGTCGCGACTGAATTCTGGGCGCCCTTATCGCCTCAGGGCGACCTCGACGGCGACGGTCCATCAAACTACTGTGAATTCAAGCAGGCCATCGAACGGGGCGACGGCCCGCTCGCGTATGCGGCCGCCGCGCTGGACCCCAACGTGCGTGGCGAGGGGATGTGTAGTCCGCTGTTGCCGTGCAAGCCGCGCTGCAAAACGTCCTGCCAGGCGGCAGGGTTTGAGGCGGGGTTTGAACCTGCATTGCGATCTCTCTATGGCACGCTTCGCACATTTGGTGTGCCAAACGTGGATCCGGATTCCACGGACGGCGACAAGAACGGAATTGTGGATACGGCCCACGCCCTGCTGGTCGAACGGATCCTGGCCGACGCATCGAATCCTGTCTTCTGCTGCGTTAAGGCAGCTTGGGACGCCAATTATCCAATGGCGTTGCAATTGGCCACTGACATTTATGCCGTTCTCCCGCTACGCTATAGACTGATCTTGACGCCAGCCACACTCAAGCTGTCGCTCAACGGGATCATGACCATCGGCGAGGAGAACGGGTTGAGCGCATTTCTCACGGCGGTGAGAGACGCCACCACGGATGACCAGAAGTTCCCTGTGGTCGATCTGAGCCTCGTGGACCATTCCGCGCAACAGTTTCTATCGTTTGCAGGCGATGCGGACCGGAATGGCGCGTGCAACCTTGCGTCGTTCCTCGCGGCCATGCAGGCGACGCCTGGCAACTTCAACGCCTTTGTCGATGCGGCCCTAGACTCCCCCGTGGTCAATTTGCAGGACGTGTGCCCGCCCTGTTATGAATGGGTTGATGGCGAGGGTGAGGGTGAGGGGGAAGGGGAAGGAGAGGGAGAAGGAGAAGGAGAACTGCCGTCAGGTTGCTTGGGCAAGCTCCTTTCAGCCAAGACATCCTCGCGTGCGCCTGTTTCCGATTTAGGAGCCGAAGTCCTATTGGCGGGCGTGGTTGCCCTCCTGTTGCTTGCCAAGAGACCAACGCGGTAATGCACCGTATCGAGAATGCGACCCGCGTGAATCCTTGATGCCATCGCTTCGTTACCGCATTCTTGCCGCGAAATCGGTCCAAATGCTAGACTTGCCCACATGACAACTCGCACAAGACAGGCCGTGCGGCACGCCTACGATATGGGGGTGGCGCTGTTTCAAATTCATGTGCTGCGAAAACGAAACCCACTCTTTGTCTCGTGGAACGTCACGTTTCGGTGCAACCTGAAGTGCAAGTATTGCGGCACGCACGAGATCAAACGCGAGGAATTGAAGACACAGGAAGTCCTCGATGGCCTCGATATGCTATGGAACGCCGGGGTCCGCTGGATCAC
>CAIYET010000530.1 GCA_903925285.1 Candidatus Hydrogenedentota bacterium
ATCCGCACAGAGCCTGGCAACACCGAACTCACCGGCGCGAAGCTCGCATACCGCTTCCCCCCGTTGTCATTAACGGTCCTGAAAATGCAGCGGGGGAAGGGGAATAAAAGGTGACAGCCACGAATGGCACTGTCGCTTGCGGCGCAAGGACTTAGGGCGACGCGGCGCCGTCGAGGGGATGCGTGGGGAGGCATCGTAAAGCGATTCACCTTCACGAATTGTTGACACCGAGTATGGTGGAAGTCAGCGCGGAGCGGTAGCACGGCGTCCTGGCTTTGTCGCCGGTCGTCTCCCGCGCCCTCGTTGTTTCGCGACATACCTCCTTCCCTTGAAATTGCAGAACCTCCGCACCGGCCGTGCTTATCGGGAGGCATTGCGCAGCAGGTCGGCCCGCGCCTCCTCCCGTGGCTTGGTCAACAAGGCGATCGGTTTCCAGCGGCGTTTCACCGCCCGGGGTTCCACGCGATTGGGACGATTGCCCACGATTTGCTCCGTCAAACTGGCGATCTGCGCGGTGATCAACCTTTCCATCAACTCCTCGTTGGCCACGGGCAGCGTCCCCAGTGAGGCGGCGATCGTCTGCATCGCCGTGGTGAAGCTTAGTTCCCGCGGCGAGTGGTCGCTGTCGTAGGCGGCCTCCAGCAGCGCCTTGCGAATCAGATTGTAGGCCAACAGGCACGTCCACATTTCCTGACGAACCATCGCCGGTGACTTGCACCGCAGGACATCCATCCCCATCGTTTTCTTGATCGCGCGAATGTCGAGTTCTGCCTGCCAACGCTGACGATACAGATCGGCGATCTCTTCCCGCGGATACTTCCGGGCGTCGGTCAGCGTCGTTACGACCCACAGCGACTCGACGCGAAAGCCCGGCTCTTGGACTCGCACTTGGATCAGTCGCAGAGACATCGACTCGGGAATCTGTTCATAACTGGCCAGATCCATCCATTCTGGCATGGGTGGCCGTGTCCACACCACGAGATGATCGTCCGGCCCCAACCGCTGGGTCTTGCTCAAGTCGACCTTGCGGCGCTGGTGCAAGCGGACGACGAAGTCGCGCTGTCCTAAAAGTGCCATGGCAATGAGAAAATAGCTGCAATAGTACCGGTCGGCCAGGAGGATCGTCTGCGGATCGACGCCCCCAAGCAGTTGGCGAAACAGCGCCGTCTCCCCGGTCTCCTTGCCCGCGTACTTCCCTACCGCCATGTCCTGGACCATCGCCGTGGCCAACGACAAGAGCACAACCAAACGCACAATCGGGAAACCAAGGCCCGGTTTCTGCGCCACGTTCTGCGGATACTCGTCCTGATTGGGCTTGGTGTCAGGCATCGTCGCCGTGGCGCCGTCAACCGCCAGCACGTGACGACTGAGCCACAGCCAGCGATCGGGGACAGCGGTTTCACAGCCCTGGGCAACTTCGGTGGTCAAACGCCGCAGGACGACTTCGGACAGTTTGGCCCGTGCCCGACAATAAGCCCCGCTGTTCTTGGCGCAGGGCTTGCGTCCCAGAGCCACCAGCAGCACGAACACGCGCGCCACCGCCGCCAGGCAGGAGCGCTGCTCATCCTTGTGCACGACCTGCGAAAGCGAGGCCCAGAGGGTCACCGACGGCGTGTAGAACTCGTCGTCGCCCTGGGCGAAATCCAATTCCTCCGCATCGAACGCCGCCTTGATTCGAGCTTCCGGGAGCGCCTCGGCGAAGTGCAGGCCGTCCTTTTGCAGGAACGATGCCAAAACCAAACGAAACCGTCGTGAAACGATCGGCAGCTTATGGTATAAAGACATTGAGACCTTCCTTGGTCAATTACGGAAGGTCAACCTAATGACTCAAGGAAGGTCTCAAAGCGCACGAGATGATAGACTAGGGAAGGTCCCGCTCCAAGAGCAAATCTCGTGGACGCAAGAAAATGACGACCGGCAGCGCGTTCTCGCGAATCGTTTGCAAAATGCGCTACGCCTACGGTCTGCGCAGCCGGCGCCGAGGCCGATCGCCCTAAGTCCTTACGCCGCAAGCGACAGTGCCATTCGTAACTGAGACCTTATTCCATTCCATCCAACCCAAGTACCGTGAACTTTTCCACCGTCCCTATGGCACTCTTCCTTTCTCGTCCGCGAATCATCGATTACATCGGCTG
>CAIYET010000531.1 GCA_903925285.1 Candidatus Hydrogenedentota bacterium
AGCGTTTGTCAGCGCTGGCACATCATATCGATGTGCGGTGGATGCAGGAAGCTTTCGACCGAACCAGAAAAGATGGAGGCACCGGTATCGATGGGCAAACAGCCACCGACTATCGGAGCAATCTCCTTGAGAATCTCGAAAGTCTTGTAGAGAGGGCGAAGAGCGGAACCTATCACGCTCCATCTGTCCGGAGGGTGTATATACCCAAGCCGGGCAGCACAGAAACCAGGCCAATCGGCATACCGACCTTTGAGGACAAGGTGCTTCAGCGGGCTGTCGTTATGTGCTGGAACCGATCTATGAGCAAAGCTTTCAGAGCTTTTCCTATGGGTTCAGACCCGGGAGGAGTCAGCACCAAGCGCTACAAGAGCTAAGAAAAGGCATGACGGAGAACAAGGGTGGCTGGGTTATAGACCTTGATATCCGAAAGTTTTTCGACACGCTGGATCGGGGGAAACTCCGGGAGATAATGGCGAAACGGATAGGCGACGGGGTGATACGTAAACTCATCGACAAATGGCTGAAAGCGGGAGTAATGGAAAACGGCGAGATTTCATACAACGAAGCAGGGACGCCGCAGGGTGGGGTAATCTCTCCCCTGTTGAGTAACATCTTTCTGCACGAAGTGCTGGATGAATGGTTTGTCAACGACGTTCAGCCGAGAATGCAGGGAAAGAGCTTTGTTGTCCGTTTTGCTGATGATGCTGTGCTAGGATTCGAGAACAAACGTGACGCGGAGAGGGTAATGGCCGTTCTGCCGAAACGGTTCAACAAGTACGGTCTGACGGTACACCCGGAAAAGACAAAGCTCATCGACATGAGTATGCCGACAAACAGGAACCAGAACGGAGACTCTCATAATGGCGATACGGGAAGCTTTACGTTCCTCGGCTTCCTGCATCACTGGGGCAAATCCCGCACTGGGTACTGGGTGATTAGGCAGAAAACGGACAAGAGCAGACTGGCTCGGGCTATTCTTAAAGTCACGGAATGGATTCGGAAAAACCGACATCTACCGCTCAAGGAACAACAGCAAAAGCTAAAGCAGAAAATGATGGGTCACTACGGCTACTACGGTATTACCGGCAACTCTAGGAGTCTTTCTCGATATTTTTACGCAATCCAGACTAGCTGGCATAAGTGGCTGGCCAGGAGGTCAAACCTAAGGTCATTCACGTGGGTAATGTTCTACGAATGCCTGAAACGGTGTCCTCTGCCCAGACCCCGTATTGTTCACTCGTATGTGTAGCGAATCTTTGTTTTGAAGAACCGGATGCCTTATGTGGCGTAGTCAATTATGTAGTGCACCCGAAGTAATTCAATATTTGATATAGACAACAGGCATTCATTTCACAACATAATTCTTTAGCAGATACTGGGACCACCCACAGGAGGTGGTTCAATGTTTGAGAGACTCTTTTCCTATCCAGCTGTAATCCAGAGGCATCGCACTGGTCCTTTCGCGACGGAACGCGAAGACTTTATCGAGATGCTCTTTGCCAAAGGGATGGCACAGGGAACTCTTTTACGCATCGCCAGGTACTGCCGCTGCCTCAGCGAGGGGATCAATTCCTGGCCCGCTGGACACCGTTTCAAGAGTAGTGAAATCGAGACGCTGATCGCACAATGGGCAACTATCAATGTAGTCAATGGCCGAGCCTCAGGACCAAAGTGGCCGATGGCCAACGCCAGATTTGTCGTGATGAAATTTTTGCAGTTTATTGACCGGCTATATATTCCAGACGCCCAGCCGCCTGGCAAATATGAAGCAATGCTGGTTGATTTACTCGCGACCAGGCAGAACCGATGGTGTTCTCCCGCGACACTTCGTGGCGAGAAATGGCAGATCAATCGTTTTCTCAGGTATATCGAGCAGCGGGAAATCAGGCTTGACAGCGTCACTGCAATGGATGTCGATGCCTACTTCGAGCACATGAGCCGCCAATGGAGTCGCTGCTCCTTGGCCACATCTGCGCAGGCATTGCGGACCTGGTTCGCCCATGGAGAGATGCGCGATTGGGTACCGCGAGGTATTGCAGCGTCCATCATGGCCCCTCGAATCTACCGGCAGGAGGGCATTCCTATTGGCCCGCCGTGGGTTGACGTTACAAAGATGCTGGAAAGAACCTCAGGCAAGGGGGTTCAACAGCTTCGGGATCACGCGATCCTGTTGTTGCTATCAGTGTATGGGTTGCGTTCGGGCGAGGTTCGCAACCTCCATCTCCACGACATGGATTGGCAAAAAAGCATGATCCGGGTAGTACGATCCAAGTCGGGGAGAGAAGAAATGCTGCCCCTAGAGCCAACGGTCGGCAATGCGATCGCACGATATCTGCGAGAGGGCCGCCCTGCAAGCTCCATCCAGATCATCTTCCTAACGCTTCGCGCCCCGATTCGCGCCATTTCTTCTGGTGGTCTTCACAATATCGTCAAACGGCACTATCGCGAGCTACCGCAACCCATCAAAGGGAAGGGGCCACATGGTCTTCGACACGCGTGCGCGAGCCACCTGATCGAATCCGGGATGACCTTCAAGGAAATCGGTGACCATCTTGGCCATCGCAGCATCGAGTCAACTAGTATTTATGCCAAGGTCGATCTTGAGTCCCTCCGTCGAGTTGCCTTTGGCAGTCTCGGGGGGCTCGCATGAATCTATATGCAGCCGTCGAGTCCTATATACAGATCAAGCGCTCCATGGGAGCCGTGTTCTCATCAGATCGAAGAGTTCTTCGCGCCTTCGCCCTGAGCATGGGCGACATTCCCGTGGCCGCCCTCCAATATGAGCGCTGCCAAGCCTATTGTCGAGGTGACGGTCCACCCACCCGCTGGTGGGAGCGGAAAGACCAGGCATTGCGAGGTTTTTTCAACTATCTCGTGGCTCGCGGTCACATCGAAAAGCCACCATTGCCGGATCACGGACCGCGAATTCAAAAATCCTTCGAAGCGTACATCTACTCTCGGGACGAACTCCAGCGTCTTCTGGATGGAACGGTTTTCCTACATGATTTCCGCTGTACTTTGTCTCCGCTGACATTCCGGACGCTGCTGTTGCTTCTCTACGGTGCCGGACTCCGCCCAAGCGAAGGGCTCCGCTTGCGATGCTGCGATGTTGACCTCGGCAGCCGCGTGCTCATGATCTGGGACACGAAATTCTTCAAATCGCGACTCGTACCTGTTGGCAGCGACCTGACGAAAGCCTTGGTTGCCCATGCCAACGTACGACGGGACTTGCCAATGCCAGCGGGTCAATCCTCGGCATTTTTCGCCTCGCGCCACGGGAACGCCATCTCTCTGGCGATTCTGGAAAGATGTTTTGCCAGACTGAGGGAACACACCGGGATATTCCGCACCGCGGGTGCACGCTGGCAACCCCGGCTTCACGATATGCGCCACGCCTTCGCTGTTCATCGCCTCATCGAATGGTACCGGGAAGGAGCCGATGTCCAGTCCTGCCTGCCTTTGCTGGCCACCTATCTCGGCCACATCAGCATTTCCGGCACTCAGACCTATTTGTCCATGACGCCTGAATTGCTTTCTGAGGCATCGAAGCGCTTCGAATGCTATGCCGCCACTGGCGCGGTGGGGAATGGCCATGAGTGATTCACGATTGCTCGGACCATTTGTCCGCCGTTTCCTGCTTGAGGAAGTTGTCGCCAACCGGAACCTCAGCCTCAACACCCAGAAAAGCTACAGGGACACCATCCGCGTGCTATTTGGCTTCATCCGTGAGTTCCACGGAAAGGATCCGATCCGGGTCACTGTCGAGCAAATCACCGAGGATCTCCTGCGATCCTTTCTTGCCCATCTGGAGAAGGAACGCGGTAACTCCATCGCCACGCGAAACCAGCGTCTCGCCGCGCTCCATTCTCTTTTCAGGTTCATTGGCCGACAGGTACCGGAAATCGTGGAACAAGCCACCCGTATCCAGGGTATACAACCCCGACGCGCACCTATTCCGACCATGGCCTATCTTGATAAGAACGAAATTGATGCCTTGCTTGCCGTCCAGAACCGGACATGTCGTCAGGGCCTCCACGATTACGCTCTGCTTTTGTTCCTCTACAACACCGGTGCGCGTGCCAGCGTGTTGCCCGCCAGAACCATTTTCCTCTTTCTTCCCCACTTTGCCAGAATAGCGTAGCATAGCCCGCCAGGGAAGTTTTCCCTGCCACAGCCGCATGCGCATGGCGGGGCAGAAAAAGAGCGTGGACGTCCGGACTCCGGGTAGGTTTTCAGACGTCCACGCTGCCAAAACAAGACAAGGCAAGGTACCTCTTCCGTTAAAGCTCTTCAATACCTCATCACAATGATACTGGAAGCCGTAGACGCCCTAGGATGTCCCCTATGCGGGGAACGCCACCAGGCAGAGTTCCACTCGTATCCATGGCGCTGGACCGTCGATCATGGCGGGGTACGGAGTCGCAGACGCGTAGTGACGCTCATCTGCCGGGCGCTGCGGGGGACGGGACGTCCGTATACCTGTCGGATTATGCCCGAGCATCAGATTCCGCGCAGTCCCTTCTCCTGCGAGCGACTGTGCCGGCTTCTGGAAGGCTGTAGCGATCCGGGCACCCTGACCCTGGATTCTGCCTGCGAAGTTTTGGGCTGCATCGATCCGAGAACGGCCAGAAAGCACATCGCCGCCGTCTGTACTGCGGTGCAGGAAAAACTCCCTGTCCTTGCCGGTGTCCTCGCCGCACAAGCCTGTACTCCCGAAAAACCGCCCATTCCTCCGGATACGCCGCTTCTTGTCCTTCTCTGCATTCTCTGGGCCAGCGTCCTGGACGTCGTGACCGCCCTTGGTGGATCGAGCGCCGCACGGGCAGTCCGGCCGCTTGTCTGGCTCACGATACCGCTGTCCGCCTGGCGGTTTTTCAATCGGTCATGCATTCCGATTCCCGTACCTCCGTAGTATTCCGGTGCATCACGACCAGAAAAGGAGGTCAATCATGCACGAACCAGACTGGCAGGGCCTGTCGGACGCCCGTTTCGAGAAACACGCCACCATCCTCGCCCTCGTCGAGTCCCTCGCCGATGAAGCCCTGTCCCCGAACGAACGAAAACAGCTCATAACCGAGTACTGTTCCCGCTACGAGGTCACAGGCCGTACCATCCGGAACTACGTCGCCCGTTACCGCCACGGCGGCGCGAACGCCTTTCTCACGCCGAAGATCCGCACGCACTCTCCCCGAGTCCATGACACAGCACTCTCGTCCGCCATCCTTGAACTCGTCACTGAGCGCCCCCAGCGCACCGTCCCCATGCTCAGGCGACTACTGGCTACCGATCCCCGATTCGCACCTGGCATCGCGCTCATCTCGAACCGTTCGATCTACCGCTTTCTCGGCGAACACGGCATGACCCACACCGAGCGCCACCACCGTCTCGCCGATGACGGCCGCATGTCCTTCCATCGCTTCCAGGCGGCCCGTCCTCTCGACCTCGTCCAAGGCGACGCACGCGACGGAATCTGGCTCACCACGGTAGCAGGCACGAAAAAGACCTACCTCTTCGTCTGGGTCGACGACTACTCGCGCAAGATCCTTGCCGGCCGCTACTACTTCGACGAAAAGCTCCCCCGCATGGAGGACACATTCAAGCGCCTCGTCCTTCGCTGGGGCATACCTCGTAAAGTCTACCTGGATAACGGTTCTGTCTATATCGCCAAGCAGTTTGCATGGGTTCTCGCGCAACTCGCAACGGCCAAACTCCACCACAAGCCCTACCAGGCGTACTGTAAAGGCAAAGTTGAAGCGGTCAACAAGATCATCAAATATGATTTCCAGGCCGAAGCCCAGCGCGCCGGGTTCACCACCCTCGACGAACTCAACTCCGCTTTCGCAGCATGGGTCGATCTCGAATACAACGTCCGCATTCACTCCACCACCGGCGAAGCTCCCGACGCACGCTTCGTCGCCGCACAGGGGGCTTCGGACATCCGGCGCGTCCACGATATCGCCTGGTTCGAAGCTCTTTTCCTCATGCGCGATACCCGCACCATCACCAAGTACGGCAAGATCAAGCTCGAGTCCAACGAGTACCCCGTCACCTGCGCTCCCTACGGCACCGTCGTCGAGGTCCGCTACGACCCCTTCGACCTCACCCGCGTCTTCATCTTCAAGAACAGCGCCTGTGTCGAAACCACGTCGGTCTCCAAGCTCGTCTCGCGCACTGCATCCCTTCCCGAGGAATCGAAAGCCAGCCCCGTCGAGGTCAGTTCCCGAGCTTCCTCCTATTTCCAGACCCTGCGCGAACAGCACCTTCGCATGCTCGCCAGCCCCCTCTCGCCCGTCTCCTACGCAAAACTCATTCTCAAGGATTCCCCATGATCACCACGCCCACCCATCCCGTCATGCACTTCTACGGATTCTCCCGCATGCCCTTCGGCAAGGAGTTCGACAGTGCCGACGCCTTCACATCACCCTCGTTCGCCGACTCGGTCGCCATGCTCGCACTCGGTGTCGAATCCGAGGATATCCTCCTTGTCTCAGGGCCCATCGGCTCCGGCAAGTCCGTCGCGCTTCGCTCCTTCATCGCCGCACTCGATCCCAACCGATTCGCGCCCGTCTATATCCGAGGTCTCGGACTCTCCGCGTCCGACCTCGTCAAATCCATCCTCCTGGCACTCCTCGTCGAACCGCCCTTCAATCCCACCAAGGCCCGCTCCCTCTACTTCAAGTCCGTGGCCGAGCACCCCAGAAAGCCCGTCATCGTCATCGACGACGCGCAAGACATGAAGGAACCAGCCCTCCTGTCCGTCAAGAACCTCGTCAACTTCAATTCCGATTCTCTCTCCAAGATCACCTTCGTCCTGTGCGGCCAGCCAGAACTCAAGGAAACCCTGCGCTACTCGCGTCTCGCGTCGGTCAATCAGAGAATCCGCCATTGGGTCGAGTTCTCCGGCCTTTCCCTCCCCGATACCTGCGGCTATATCGACCATGCCGTCACGTATGCAGGTCGCCCGACCGCCCTGTTCTCCGACTCTGCCAAAGCCGAGATCCACAAACGTTCCCTCGGCATCCCCCGCCGAATCAACCGCATCTGCCTTCGCACCCTCTTCGAAGGCGCCGCACGGGGGCGCTCGATCATCGATGAGTCCACGGTGGTCTCTGACGAGGTCTAGTGTTCGTCCATCATCAGCCTATGCGGCACACCGGGCGGCGACGCCCGGTATTTGTTCCTGGCGATGGTAGGAAAACTGTCGTGGCAGTATGGGGAAAGGATGGCTGGCGAAACCGTGTCATCTCGCACGCTGCACCAAATTCTTGATGGGGTCTGATTCGGTCTGTTTTAGGAGGCTATCTGCCTATGCGGCACATCGAATGGCGATGTCCGGCATTCGTTCCTGGCGATGAGGGGAAAACTTGCGTGGCAGGGTGGGGAAAGATTTGCTGGCGAGGAACAATCGTTCTCAAAGAGCGATGGTGTAGACGGATGTCGGCGCCCATGTGATCGTAGTTCGCGGCTGCGGCGGGCGGCGTGTCGTCGTCGCCGCGTTTCGACGTGCGACTCGATGGCATGGGAAGTTTCAGCACTTCGTCGTACTTGAACTCCGTCTCGAAATATTCGCAGGTGGCGAAGAAGTCGAAGAGTTTGAAGGCCGTTTTCTGC
>CAIYET010000532.1 GCA_903925285.1 Candidatus Hydrogenedentota bacterium
TATACCACTTGCCCCACCGTTTGCGGGTGGTGAAATCGTCAGGAGTGGGATACTTATAGTCCGGACCATCGAGAAGCCGCTCAATCTGCTCGATCCAGCGTGTATAGTCCACAACATCCGCGCCGCCCTTGATGGGCAGTTTCGCGAGCACTCGCCGGTTTGCAAGCATTGCCTGCCGTTTCTCCTTCTCCTTATGAAGGGCTTCGGGGTCTTTCTTCGGGTTCACGACGCCACCTCTCTTCCTTCTGTATCTTTCGTCTCCTTTCACTCGATGTCGATGTTGGCCGCCGCATACTCCCGGCAGCGTTTACAGATTTGCAGGTGTTTCCGTTCCCAGTTTTCGATGATGTCGTCAACGGGGGCATGTTCGGATATGGGGTCGTTCAGAAGCGTGCATTTGAATTCATCCACTTCCGGGCAAGACGGGTCCACGGGGCGATGCCATTGCCGCAGCATTCGCTATTTCTCCTCTTCGTTGAACGTCACGGCGGGCCATCCCACACGCTCACGAACATCCTGAACCCACTCCAGCCACTCGCAAGGCTCGGTGTCGGCTTGCACGTCTCTGAGCATTTCCAAATCGATGACCGGAACGAGGGCCGCTACAGGTTTGCCATCGTGAGTGATGACGTACCGGACTTGTTCCTGATACACCCGGTTGACGTACTGGCAGAGGTCGTTATCCAGTTTCCCGATGCTCAGGTCCTGCACCATCTCCGTTGGCGGCGCGATGAAGTTCGGGATTTCACTGAACAACGGTCTTCCGCCCAAGGGGTCAGCCAAGGAGATGCTCAGTTCGCGGGCTTTCTCAAGGGCCTTAACCGACCAATTCCAATACGTCGGATGGCTGGAATCTCCGGGTTCTGTCCACGTGGTAATGAAGCCCTTACGGACGCCTTCCCCGAACAACAGGGCGAATTCGGTAACTTGTCTGTATACGTTCTCCTCGTCCGGCCCCTGAAACCATCCGGGACAATCGTCGTACTTGGTAATGGGATGCCGTTCCGATGCCTGCCGCAGAATTTCGTTGAGACGCATAAAGCCACCGTCGTCCATCGGGACTTGTGTCTCTTCTTGGGCTTCATCAGAATCGTCGTCGCCCATTGGATTGATGAGGGTGATACCCATTAACAACGCTCTTCTGTGCGCCGTCGTCGTCCAGTCCCAATGCGTACAGGGTCCATGTCCGCTTTCGTAGGTCCCTTTGTTGATTAACCCGGACTCGTATGCCTCGTCGAAAAGCGTGCGGACTTCATTGACGGATTCCGCGACCGCTTCCGCCATGCCCGCAAACCAGTCTGGAGTCTCGTCAAGGTCATCAATTGGACGATTACGAGCAGACACCTCCCGGAGGATTTCGTTGAGACGGACAATGCGTTCCTTATCCATCGGCGTCCTCCTTCTCTTCTTTTTTGCGGCGTGCCTGTTCAATCTCAAAGGCCTCAACCATTTCCATCGCGCCTTCGCCGAAACCGTCAGCCTCAAGCTCGTACTCCGTACCGCATTCGGGACACGAGACGATAATTCCATCCTCGTAATCGTTCATGCCTTCGATTTGGAGCGTTCCTTTCTTGCATTCACGACAAATGCGGCTCACTGGTTACCTCCTTTCCATTCCTTACTCCGCTTCTCATCTGCGGGGTAGATGATGCCCTCGTCACACAGCCGCTCGATGACGCGGACCAAGTCCTTTGCCTGACGGACCTCATCAACGAAGTCGGCCAAGAACGTGATTGCATGAACTTGCCTCGGGGACAGGACACCGAAGAGGGTTGAGGCGGAATCCTCCGTACACTCCTTGATGAGCTTGCGGGCGATTTCCACCGCTTGTTTTGGATACATCTTTCTCATGACGATATCCTCCTACCAGCCATACCGGGCAAGCGGAAATGCCTTGCGGAGCGTCGCCAGCTTCTCTTCAAAGCCGAGTTTCTTGAACTCCGCTATGGCATTCATGTCCCGGCCATAGCCTTCGAGGTAATCCATCACCGCCTCGACAACTTCATCGCGGCTCATCGAATCAACTTCGGCGGCACGCAACACATCACCGCCAATCCCTTGCCACGTTGATTGAGCGGCCTTGGTGATTCGTTTCTGAAAATCTTCCATAGTGCGCGCTCCTCAGATGTGGCAGTCCACGACAACGGCCAGATGGTCGGGATACTTGGACAGGACAGCCTTCACAGTTTGATGCCACTCCTCATCGCTTACGGGATTGGCAACGATGGCCCAGAAGCCCATTTTGCCCTGCTCAATCCAATCAGACTCAGGGGTCACGATGGCGAACGGAACGTAATACGGGTCTTCGATTGGAATTTTGGAAACGGGGCGGCAGTTGTTTGCCGTAGTGTGATGTTCACCGCCAAAATTGAAGCCGCCCTTTCCGTCGTTGGATGCCTTTTCGCGTTCAGGCCCGAAAATCCAACCATCCCAACGACCGCCAATGACCCACGTATCCCACTTGGACGCCGGGTTGTATTGCGTCATCCGCTTCCCGGTACCTTGGCAGGATTTGCACTCTGGATTGGGCTTGTCTTTCAACGGATGGGCCTCAAGCAGCCCTGCCCGCATTTCCTTACACGGAGCGATAAGCTCAGCCCATTTCGTTTCAGTACGTTCCTCTTCCGGCAGATTGTGGAACCCTTCTCGCATTTGGTTGATATTGAAAGACTCAGCCACTTTGGCCTCGACTTCCTTCCGTGCCTGAATGCCAACACA
>CAIYET010000533.1 GCA_903925285.1 Candidatus Hydrogenedentota bacterium
CTCTTCGCCAACGCCGCCGTCACGCGAACGCTGGGCTACAGCCCGGACGAGCTCAAGGGGATGCATCTGCTCGACGTGCATCCGGCGGACAGGCGCCGGGAGGCCGAGGAAATCTTCGCCGCCATGTTCAAGGGCGAGCGGGAAATCTGTTCCCTGCCGCTGGCGCGCAAGGACGGCGTGTTGGTCCCGGTGGAGACCCGCGTATGGTTAGGCCGGTGGAACGGCGTGGAATGCATCTTCGGCATCTCCAAGAACCTGACCGCCGAGCAGGAAGCGCAGCAGCGCTTCGAGCGGCTGTTCCGCAACAACCCGGTCCCGATGGCGCTCTCCACCGTGCCGGACGGGCGGTTCTCCGATGTCAACGACGCTTTCCTGAAAACGCTCGGCTATTCCCGGGGCGAGATCGTCGGCAAAACCGTCGCCGAACTCGGTCTCTGCCCGGACGCAGAGCAACAGGCCGCGGGGGTGGATACATTACTGGCGGATGGGCGCATCGCCGACCTCGAACTGCAGGTCCGGCGCAAGGACGGGGCGATCCTCGACGGTATCTTCTCGGGTGAACTGATCGACATCCAGGGGCGGCAGTATTTCCTGACCGTGATGATCGACATCACCGAGCGCAAACGGTCGGAGGAGGGACGTACACAATTACTTCTGCGGCAGCAGGGCGTCAACATGGTCCAGCAGTCGCTTCTCGTGCCGGCGCCGCTTGCGGACAAGCTCAGAACCGTCACCGACGGCATCGTGCGTATCTTCGGCGCCGATTTCTCCCGGATATGGCTTATCCGGCCCGGAGATTTGTGCGGACGAGAGTGCGTCCATGCGGGGGTGAATGCATCGCCGCATGTCTGCCGTTACCGCGACCGGTGTCTGCATTTGCTGGCGAGTTCCGGCCGCTACACCCATACGGACGGCAAGATCCACCGTCGCATCCCGTTCGACTGTTACAAGATCGGACGCATTGCGTCAGGCAAAGAGCACAGGTTTCTCTCAAACGATGTGCAGAACGATCCCCTCGTTCACAACCGCGAATGGGCGCGCGAGCTGGGACTCGTGTCGTTCGCGGGGTACCAGCTCCAGGCATCCAGCGGAGAAATACTGGGGGTCCTGGCCCTCTTCGCCAAACACCCCATATTGCCTGCTGAAGACGCGCTGCTGGATGGAATCAGCAGCTCCGTTGCTCTCGCCCTTCAACAATCTGTTGCGGCTGAGGCGCTGCGGGAAAGCGTGGAGCGCTTCGACCAACTTGCCGAGATAAGCCGGACCGTTCACTGGGAGGTGGATTCCCAGGGGCTCTATACTTTCGTCAGTCGCGTGTCCGAGAACTTGTGGGGCTACCGCCCGGATGAACTGACGGGCCGGATGCACTTCTACGATCTGCATCCCGAATCCCGACGCGAGGCGTTCAGGACGGCCGCTTTCGCGATCTTCGAGCGGAAGGATCCGTTCCGGAATCTGGAAAACGCCAGACAAACAAAGGATGGCCGCCAGGTGTGGGTCTCCACCAGCGGCGTCCCCATCCTGAACGCTGACGGAACCCTGCGGTGCTACCAAGGCAGCGACATCGACATCACCGAGCGCAAACGGGCGAAGGATGCGCTGCGGGAGAGCGAGGAGAACTACCGCGCTCTTTTTATCGAATCAAGTGACGCTATGATGACCGTTTCACCTGAGGAGGGATTCCTTTCCGGAAATCCGGAGGCCGTCAGGATGTTCGGCTGCCGCGACGAAAGGGATTTCATATCCAGGTCGCCGGCGGAGCTGTCCCCGGAATACCAGCCGGACGGCGCCCTGTCGGCCGATAAAGCGCGGGAGATGATGCTGTCGGCACTGGAGAAGGGCTCACGCTTCTTCGACTGGACGCATAAGAGGGTGGACGGCGCGGAGTTTGAGGCAACTGTTCTGCTTTCAAGAATGGAAAAAAGCGGCAAGGCGTTTCTGCAGGCGACCGTGCGTGACGTCACCGAGCGCAAACGGGCGGATGAGGCGTTGCGGGAGAGCGAGTCGCGATTTCGGAATTTACTGCAGGATATTCAAGCCATAGCCATTCAGGGGTATGGGACGGATGGCACGACGCAATACTGGAATCAGGCGTCCGAACGGTTGTATGGGTACAGCGCGCAAGAGGCTCTCGGACGCAATCTGTTGGATCTGATCATAGCGCCCGAAATGCGGGGGCATGTGGAGCAGGCGATACGACAGATGGTCGAGACGGGGCAACCCATCCCCTCGGCGGAACTATCTCTCATGCGAAAAGATGGATCACGAGTGTCTGTTCTTTCGAGCCATGCCTATGTCAAGCTGTCGGGACGCGCACCGGAGTTGTTCTGCCTTGATGTTGACATCACCGAGCGCAGGCAGGCGGAGGAGGCGCTAGTAGCGGTTAAGGATTATTCCGAGAATATCATTAAAAGCATGGTTGATACCTTAATAGTAATTAACCCGGATGGAAAGATAAGGTCTATTAATAAGGCGGTAACAGTTCTTTTAGGTTATAAAGAAGAAGAGCTTATTGATAAGCCGTTTGGCACGATTATTGCGGAAGAAGAAGAA
>CAIYET010000534.1 GCA_903925285.1 Candidatus Hydrogenedentota bacterium
AATCGAGGGTGATCGGTATATGGTAGCCTTTACGTAGCGCATCTGAACTGGCGTATATCGACGATTGGGAGCGCGCGCTGTGCGGAGAACGTTATTCGACCTCGGACCGCTGGAACTTCATTCCTACACAACCCTCCTCTGTCTGAGTTTTATCCTCGGTACCGCGCTGGCGCTCTACCGCAACTATCGACGCCCGGCGCCATACCCGCTCTCGCCGATATTCGGCGTCTGGGTCGTTCTTGGCGTGCTCTTCGGCGCGCGGGCGTTCCATGTCGTCCAGTTCGGCGAGCCGCCCTGCTCGATGTTCCGTCTTGCAGATGCGGGCCTTGTCTTCTTTGGCGGCTTGGCAGGGGGCATCGTTAGCGCAGCCATCTATGCGCGTGTTGTTGGCGTGCCAATCCTCGCGTTTCTCGACCTGTTGACGCCGGGTCTCGTCCTGGGCGAAGCCGTTACGCGCCTCGGATGCTTCTTGAACGGCTGCTGCTGGGGCAAGCCCTTCGTGGCGTCCTGGGCCGTGACCTACCCACCCAACTCGTTCCCTTTCCGCCAACAAGTGGGCGACGGCATCATCGATGATGGCGCGGTTTGTTCTGCTGCGGTTCACCCGTTCCAACTCTACATGATGGCGATGCTCATCGCAGTGTTCATTGCGATTATCGTCATCGAGCGCCGCTGGAACCGCAAAGGGGACGTCGTTCGCGCCTATGTGTTGCTGTACGGGATTGGGCGCTTTCTGCTCGAACCGTTTCGTGGCGACAGCGGGCGCCCTTGGCTGGGAATGAGCGTGTCTCAGGGCATTTCGCTGGCGATGGTTCTCGTCGCACTGGCCTGGATGCTCGGCAGGGCAATCTCGAAACGTGGATGTTCGATACGCATTGATGAAGACACCGCCAATACAGGTTTGGCGGATGAACGTGCCCGTGAAGGGGCAGAGGGAGGGAGAGAAAGAATGAATACTCAGCGAAGGATCATTGGCATCTGCATGACGTGGCTCTTTGCAGTCGGATGTTTCGGGCTGTCCGCCAAAGCGCCAATCGTTGCGGACCTCGTCGGCAGCCCAGCACCACTCTCGGTAACGGAACTTTGCGTCATATCCGGAGGGCAAACGTGTACCTGTCCAACGACGGACTGCACGGCCGATGCGCGCTTGGACCACTGCTATTGGGACGAGACGCAAGGATGCATTGGATGTGGTGCGCAGGCCGTCATAAGACTACCGTATGGTCGCCATAACCCCTGTCTTTATAACGGAAACACGAACTACGCCGGTTGTTGCATGAATTATGGCTTATGCGGCGCGCCGTGTGGCTTTACAGTCTGCAGTTACCGGCTGGTGGCGAACAAAACAGATTGTGGTCACTGGACCATACCCAACGATCCTAGTGATCCAGACAATGCGTGCAATACGGCCATAAAGGCCACTTGTGCGTGGCCAGCGGCATGAAGTTCCCGAAATATGACGCCAGGTTCGGCCACATTGGCTGCCGGTTTGATGGCGGGATCCTGAGCACGCCTCCGCTCTCGGCCTGAGCGCCGCTACGTGACGATTGCACACACCAAGCATGGAGATGGGTTATGCCGGAAGCGGAACCAACTGTGGAGGAGGGCAGTAAACTTGACTTATGAGCGCAAGCTGGTATCCCGACGCGCCATCACCGTGCTGGCGATTGTCGTTTTGTATCTGGGGGCGCTCAATGCAGGTGCACAGAGCCTTGATGCATCCGCAACAAATGAGACGGAAGTCCTTCGCCAGAAGGCGCTTGACCGGAGCAACTCGTTTCGCACCTTCGAGGGCTCGTACACCGCGAGTTACGCGAATAACGAAGGCGTTACAACGGTGGAGAGCTTCCAGTGTCGATTTCGCGGCGACGATTTGTGGTTGCGGGACGAAATGGTCGAGCATAGTGGTCAAGACAGTGGCAATATCAATCCGGGCGACGTGTTTACGATGGCGAGACTTGCGGGCGTCACCAAGTATCTCATGGAAAAGGCCAACAACGGTGAGAAGATCGTTGAACTCAAGCGTGAAGCACCCCTGTTTGCGAGTCAGGAGATTTGGCCGGAATCGACCGTCGGGCTTGAGCGGGAAAGCGGGTTTCGCGACTTGCTACAGAGCGCTTCCGCACCGGGGGGGCGCACGTTTGTTACCGCACGCGAAGGTATGGACGTGCTCACCTATTGTGCGCAAGGGCGGGGACCGCGCGCTACGGACATCTACTTTGATTCGGGCGGACGTATAGTGCGCGTGGAATATGTGTTCCGTCCGCCATGCCCTCCCGACGACATACGCTCATACACCGGTCTTGAACCGTTCGACGTGTGGGGCAAAGACCGCAGCCTCGAACTGGATGACTACCGGACCTTCGACGGTGTCGATTTTCCGTGTCACGTGACGTGTACGTTTTGGCGTATCGCAAATCACAGCGAACTCCATCCAATCGAGATCCAAGGTGCGAATCGCGAGATATCGGTTTGTGAGACGTATGCCCGGTGCATTGCAGCGGAGCGGGACATCGACGTCGGAACTACCACCGTTGTATTCGATCCGGATACGATTCGCATCAATGCGCCGCTTTCCGATGACGCATTTCGCCTCGACATTCCGAAAGGCGCCGTGGTGATCGACAAAGAAACCCATGTCGTCACCGAACCGCCCGTGCCGTGGTGGCGGCGGCATTCCGACGCCGTATTGTATGTTGGCACGCTGACGTTGTTCGCGCTGGCCAGTATTGTGGGCTGGCGGTATTGGAGGCAGCGCTACTGAAATGCCGACAGATATGGAGGCATTCGAGGGGCAGCCATGTGGTGCGACATGCGTCGGATATGTCTGCATGCGCCTGAAGGGCGCTGCTGGCAGTCCCTCGGAAATTCGGGATTGTATCGGCTTCACAGGGGATTCGAGTAACGCGAGCCTGCTCTCGCTGAAGGATTGCATCGAGGGCCGCTTGGGCTTTGACACGTTCGCGTGCAAGAGTTCCCTCTGGACGCTCGAGCACACCTACGGTGACTTCGTAGCTGTGGCGCATGCGAAGCAGGCGGAATCCGGCGACGGGCATTTTGTGGTCGTCGAAAAGACGGGGCGCGACTGCAAGGTCGTCGATTACCCGAAGCAAACCGTCTATGCCGGCGCGGCCGAGGATTGGCGGGCGCTCGAGGCGATCGAGCGGCAGTACCATCTCACAGGCGCGTACCTGCTCGTCAGCCGCGAACCGATTCATGAGGTGCGAGGAAATGTCCCGCTCGCGGCGGGAATCGGGGCAGGGGTTGCCCTCATCGTACTCGCGCTCGCGGCATGGTGGTTTCGCCGCCGCCTCGGCTTCGGTTGCGGGCGAAGCCGCCCCGTAGCCGTTACCGGTTCGCGGGAACAGGCGTGAAGGCAAAGGCCTGTAGCGAAACGGAGCGGACTGATGAATGAGATAGAGAATGCCGCCGCGCGATACGTCGAAACGGAACGTCTTCCGTTGACGATAGGCTTCGACGGCCATCGCGGTGGCCACCCATGGCTCGATACCCCAGTTCGGCGTCGCATGCGACCGTGGATGTGCCGCCGGACGCCATCCGCTCTCGGTTCGCGCGAATGGCGGCCAGCCAGTCTTCCACGAACGTCGGCGCCGCCTCCGCAGAATAGGTTTCCGCGACCGGCCCATCTTTCGTAACCCCGCGGAGTTGGGTCTCAGAGGTCGTAAGAAAACCGGTATTGCCGACGTCTTCGTCGGCAACCGCTACGGGATCTAAGACTTCAAGCTGTTCCAGTTCGAGGATTAGTGGGCGTGGGCAAGGGATTCGCGTACCGCTACGGGAACTCTGATCGGAACGAAGCGTTCCCGAGAGTAAAGGTAGTCCTCTTCGCTTTCGTCCACGACCCTGATGTCTCCGTCTGCCTCCGCCTGCGCGTCGGGTATTACTCTGTATATCTTGTGCTGTTCCAGCGAGGCGGGATAGCCCGTGTTGTCGACGCAGACGACGAATCGTTGTGCCATTTGTCGCGATGTGTTCATCATCAATCCAAGTATCGCTTTCGTTTCATTTCATGCCTGCCCATGCCGTGCGCCTCGTACCAGTCGCTCGCCGGATGCGCCCGTTGCGCAGCCGGATTAGGGCGCAGCCTTTGAGTTTGCGCCAGCGAGCGCGACCATACAGCCGATTGAGCCGCGCACGATCTCGAATACCCATGCCCTGCGCAATGGGTTCGATGGCCGCGATCTCGCCGATGACGCTGAACTCGTCCATGCCACATTGTGCCACACGCCGAGGAGATCTTCAATCCCACGGAACCCAGCGCTACCCCGGACGGGCGCGCGGAGCCGTCCCGTAGTTACTGCATTGCGGCGAGGGGATCGAACTCAGCCGCTCGCTTTGTTCGCGAGTTCGCCGAAGCGGTGGACTACGGCCAGGGCTGGGTCGAGGGGCACGTCGACGTGTGGGGTACCCGGGGGCGTCAGGATTGTCGGCGTTGGGCGAATGGTCTTGCCCTCGAATTGCGGTAGCCATTGTTTTTCGGCTTCGAGCATTTCGGCAGCCATGTCGCGCGATTCTTTCAACGTGAGCACGGCGGACGCGAGCGGGTCCATGGCGCATGCGGCGACGACGAGTTCCGGGTCGCCGGTCATAGCGGCCTCGACGGTCAAACCCTGCAC
>CAIYET010000535.1 GCA_903925285.1 Candidatus Hydrogenedentota bacterium
AGCCTACAGCCTACAGCCTAAAGCCTAAAGCCTATTCAGTGCATTGAGGATGGGTTCGCGGCAGAGCGAGAAGACGAGCGCGAGTTCGACCATGGGCGCGCACCAACACGCCGTACAGCCGGATGGAGTACACACGCCGTGGGCCTGCTCCGCGATCCTCTGGACGTTGGGCCGGTCGCGCAGGAACCGGGCGATGTCGACCTGGTGACAGGCGAGCATCGTGCCGTCCGGTTCGACGCTACACGTAAGAAGACCGGCGCTGCACCAGATCGGCGACGGATCGGGCCAGCGTTGCAGGTGCCGCAGTCCGGCGACGCTGTTGCGGATCGGCGCGCCCCGCTGCTTCATTTCGATGAGCCGCGCGATAGTCTCGCGGTACGGCTCGACGGGCGGCGCCAGCGGATTGGGTTCAAGCGATGAATCCAGCCATTGAGTCGCGGGCTGAAACATGACGGACACGCCACGCTCGACGGCGATCTGGACCACTTCTTCGTGCTCGTTGAAATTGTGAGCGGCGAGCACGCATTGAAGCGATACCGGCACACCCGTCGCCCGGCACGCGGCAATGGCTTCGATGGTCTTGTCGAACGCGCCGTGCCCACGGACGGCGTCGTTGGTCGCGCGGGTGCCGTCGAGGCTGAGATTCACATGATCGACCCATTGCAGGTCGGCGATCCGTTGCGGCACGAACCAGCCATTCGTACTGAGGTACGTTTGGAAACCGCGCTTGTGCGCATGGCGCAGGATCGTATCGAGGTCGGGCCGCATCAGCGGTTCGCCGCCCCCGAAGGTAATCCATCGCGCGCCCATCTCCCACAGATCGTCCAGCCCCTGCAAGACCTTTTCCGTAGGCCATTCATCGCGCCGGACGTCGCAAGCGCCACAATATTTGCAGCGCAAATTGCAACGAAAAGTAATGTTCCAACTCACAAAGAGCAGCGCGGGGCGTTTGCGCACGCGGACATCGTACAACGCGCGCAACGCGCGTAACGCATGCAGTCCCGTTCTCGCGATCGACCTCGCCATCTCGTGTCCTTTTAAGGCTTTAGGCTTTAGGCTTTAGGCTGTAGGCGCACTGCCTACAGCTAAAGCCTGAAGTCTGATTGTAGCACAAACACAGCTAGGCTGTAGGCTGTAGGCTTTAGGCTGTAGGCGCACTGCCTACAGCCTACAGCCTAAAGCCTAAAGCCTTTTTCATCCTTTAGGTTGAACGCTGTGCGCCATTGATTGTATTATTGCGGATGTGAGGAAGAAGAAAATAGGCTGTAGGTTGTAGGCTTTAGGCTGTAGGCACTGCCTACAGCCTAAAGCCTACAGCCTAAAGCCTAAAGATTTTTGGGGGTATACAATGGCTACGACTCCAGTACGAAGCATCACCACGTTCGCGAAGAATCTATGGATTCACGTCAAGCGCATCGCGATGAAACGCGAGAGCATGAAAGAGGCCCTCGCGGGAATGCGCGGCGACGCCCGGAGACTCGCGAAGACTTTCGAGGCCCCGGATTCCGCCAAACGCCGACGGCACGCGCGAACATTATTGCGCGCGGGACGCAAAAGTTACAACGGCGGCGACTATGCTGTGGCCGAGGCGCGGTTCCGCGAGGCACTGACCGAAGATCCCCATTGCACTCTGGCCCTCACCTACCTTGGACATACCCTCTTCCAATGCGGTAGATTGACGGAAGCCAAGTCGGCATGGAAGCGGGCGAACGATCAGGATCCGAATTCGGAAGCCGGACAAAAGGCTTTGGCAAAGTTGCGGCTCGTTGATGGACAGGGCCGCGATGTGGTCACGGAAATGCAGGAGCGCGTAGAACGTAGGCTTTAGGCTGTAGGCGCACTGCCAACAGCCAAAAGCCTAAAGCCTAAAGCCTCAGGAGCGCATAGAACGGTTGTGAATAACTTTCGATATTGGATGCCGACAGAGATCGTGTTCGGCGCGGGCGTGTTGGATACCCTGGGCGAGCGATTGAAACCCTACGGGCGCAACCCGCTCATTGTCACGGGCAAACATTCCGCCCGCGCCAGCGGCGCACTCGATCGCGTCCTCGCGCAATGCCCTGGCGCCGCAGTCTTCGAAGGTATCGGCGAGAATCCTGCGGCATCCCAATGCGACGACGGCGGCGCGTCTTGCCGCGCGAATGACTGCGACTGCGTGATCGCGATCGGCGGCGGTAGCGCGATGGACGCCGCGAAAGCCATCGCCGGCCTCGCCCGCAATCCCGGAACGTGCGCGGATTATCTCGTCGCCGGTGTATTCAAACGGCCTCCGCTTCCCCTAATCGCTATTCCAACAACCGCCGGCACCGGAAGCGAGGTCACACCGTATGCCGTGATTGTGGACGACGCCGCGCAATACAAACGGACCATTCGCAACCCGTTTCCCGCCGTGGCCCTGCTCGATCCAACCCTTACGAACGCCATGCCACGCCACGTGACCGTCGCCACCGGACTCGACGCACTCTGCCAGGCCATGGAAGGCATAATATCCAAACGCGCCACCCCGCTCAGCGACGAACTCGCCCTCGCCACATGCAGAAATGTCCGCGAATGGCTTCCGCGCGCCGCCGATGAGCCGGACAACGCCGAGGCCCGCGCACGCATGCTCTACGCCGCCATGCTCTCGGGCTGCGTCATCGCGCAGACCGGAACGACCCTCGTCCACGCGATGGGCTACTATTACACGCTACGGTTCGGCGTCGCCCACGGTCTGGCAAGCGCACTACTGTTACTACCCCTCTTCGAGTACAATGCGGCAATCGACCCCGCGAAGGTCGCCGCCATCGCCGACGCGCTCGGATTTCCGGCCAACGCCACGCACCTCGCCGCGCGCCATGCCGTCACCCAGTCCCTTCGCGACCTCTTCCGCCGACTCCGCCTGTCCAACGCCGCACGCGATGCAGGCGTCGAGGAATCGGCGTTGCGCGGCTTCGCCGAAGACATTTTCCCTTACAGAGCACGCTTCAAGAACCAACCCGGCGAACCTACTCTCGAAGAGGTCTATCACTTCTTCTACAAGTCGTTTACGGGATTTTGAACCTTAAATAGGGGTGCAGATCTAATAATACCGCTAAAATGCAATAGTTAAATAGTTGTGGACTCCAAGTCCTGCTCGTGGTAGTCTAAGTGTGACAAGCAGTTAGAGCCACTGCGGAGAGGAGTCCACAATGATAGAAACCATGATAACGGCGATGACGGATGCAATCAAACAAAACCTTGGGCGTTTTTGTGAAAAAGGCGATTTCTCGCGCCTGACGCCGGAATTGACCGAGGCGGTGACGGCCGGGATGAAGCAGGCGCTGTCCTTGGCCGGCGTCGCGGGATACCGCGCGTTTCTGCAGTCGTATGAGGTGAACGCGGCGGCGATTGAAGTGGAGGGTGAACGGTACCGATTCAAGCGGCCCGTGGAGAAGGAGTACTTGACGCCCTTTGGGTTTATGGTCCTGCCGCGCAACCTGTTCCAGAACAAGTCCGACACGCAAAGCTACATTCCCCTGGAGGCGGCGTGGGGAATGACGGGCGAGTTCATGACGGTGGAGGTTCGGGAGGCGGTGTTGTTCTCCAGCGGGTTCGTGACGCCCGAGGAGACGCAAACGCTCTTAGAGAAATCGGCGTTGTTCCACCCGAGCGCGACGGCAATTAAACATGTGCTGGCCGCGAAAGGCCGTCTCATTGCCGCGCACAAGGACGAACTGGATGCGGCCATTCGGCAAGAGGAGGAGGCGCCCCCTGGGACCCGCGTGTTGGCGGCGAGCTTGGATGGCGCCAACGTGTTGCTCAACGAGAAGGGCGTGAAACGGGGCCGTCCGTCCGAACGGCCCAAGGGCGACGAGCCGACGACCACCCCGACCGCGTATAAGAACGCCATGGTGGGTAGCGTATCGTTCTATGGCGAAGTGCCTCAAGACGAAAAGACCCCGAAACGCTTGGCCTGTCGCTACACGGCTCACATGCCCGAGGACCACGCGGTGACGTTCAAGGCGCAGTTTGAAGCGGAACTGCGGGACGCGGAGTGTCAATGCGGCCCGGATGTGGTCAAGGTGCTGTTGTTGGATGGTGCGCGGCCCCTCTGGAACTACGTCGAAAGCAGGCCCTGCTTCAAGGACTACGAAAAAGGGATCGACTACTGCCACACCCTCGAGCATCTCTCGCTGGCCGGGGAAGCCCTCTTCGGAAAAGGCGCTACGGCGGCGAAAACCTGGTATGACAAGTATCGAAAAATTCTCCTGGAAAGCGACACGGGCGCCCGACAGATACTGCGTTCCATGGAGTACCACGCCTCCGCGCAGGATTTATCGGCGACGCGACGCAAGGAACTGGGCGCCCAGCGAACCTTTTTCCGCCGCAACAAAAAACGGATGACCTACGCGGACTTCCGGCGACGCGGACTTCCCATTGGCAGCAGTCCTGTCGAGGCGGCCTGCAAGACCCTCGTCAAGACGCGCATGTGCCGCAGTGGCATGCGCTGGTCCCGCGACGGAGGAGAACATATACTAGACTTACGAACCTACATAAAGTCCAACCGATGGGACGCGGCTTGGGCTAAAATCAAGGAGCTTGCCAAGGTCGCATGACTCAAAGACAGCGGTACAATTGAAACGGCACCCTTTGGAAATAACACCGAGCCCTGTCAGCAACTCCTCCAGATCCCGCGTCCCCGGATCGTCCAGACGTGCCCGCCGAACGGCTTCGTCCA
>CAIYET010000536.1 GCA_903925285.1 Candidatus Hydrogenedentota bacterium
CGCACCGGGATATCCCTTGGCGGGGTGCTCGCCAGCAAGAACCGCCTCCGTTTCACCCGGTACGACAAGTTTACCAGAGCATCACTGAACGATGTCCTGGCACATAATTCACTGAACGATGTCCTGGCACTTAAGACCTAATTCCTAATTCATCCTTTTTACGCCGGTGATTGCGATCAGACCGAGCAAGGCGCCCAGCCCGGCCAACCCGGCAACAGGCAATTCGTTTTCAACCTGAACCGTCGCCACATAGTCCTGGCCGGTCAGCGTGCTGGCCACGCTCGTGTAAGTCGTGGTTACCGGCGCAAACGTATAGTCCGTCAGCGTCGGCGTCGCCGTCCCGCTGAAACCAGCGTGTACCGTCGCGATGTAAGTGCCGTCGCCAATCGTTACCGGATTGCCCGGCAGACCCGAAATGGTCACACCCGCGAGGCCGACGCCGTCTACAGTCACCGTCCCGGAAATCGTGTAGGTGCTGACCGTCGCCGCATAGTTCTGGCCGCTCTGATTGCTGGTCACGTTCGTGTAGATCGTGTTTACCGGCGCGAACGTATAGCCTGCCAGCGTCGGCGTCGCCGTCCCGCTGAAACCATAGTTCACCGTCGCCATGTAGACACCGCTGGCATTCGTCACCAGATTACCCGGCAGACCCAAAATGGTCACACCTTCGAGGCCGACCCCACCCTCGGCCACCATCCCGGAAATCGTGTAGGTGATGGCCGTTGCCGTATAGTCTTGGGCGGTCTGATTGCCGGTCACGCTCGTGTAGGTCTTGCTCACCGGCGCAAACGTGTAGCCAGCCAGCATCGGCGTCGCCGTTCCGCTGAAACCATAGTCCACGGTCGCGGTGTAGACGCCGCTACCATTCGTTACGGGATTGCCCGGCAGACCCGAAATGGTCACACCTCCAAGGCCGACGCCGTCTACGGTAGCCGTCCCGGAAATCGTGTAAGTGACGACAGTTGCCGTGTAGTCCTGGCCGGTCTGATTGCCGGTCACGTTTGTGTAAATCATGTTTAGCGGCGCGAACGTATAGCCAGCCAGCGTCGGTGTTACCGTCGCGCCGAAACCAGCGATCACCGTCGCAGTGTAGGCGCCGTTGGCAATCGTTACCGGAGGTCCCGGCAGACCCGAAAGGGTCACGCCTTCGAGGCCGACCCCGCCCACAGTCACCGTCCCCGAAACCGTGTAGGTGAGCGACATGGTGTCGATCACGATGGCCTTGCTCCCACCCAACGAATTCACCGTGTACAGAGTCGGCAACGTCAATGCCGCGTTATTCGTCGCCGCATCCATCAAGGTTGCCGGAGCCGTCAAGGTCAACGCCCCCGTGCTCAGATATTCCAGGTCCAGCGACGCGTCCCCCGCCGTAACCGTGTAATTGAACGTCAGCACCGCCGTGCCGCTGCCGCCCGAATAGACAGCCTGCCGATCCGGGGTCCCGGTCTCGAGTTGCAACTGCGCGGACCCGGCGCCCGCAGAATACGTCACCGGCTCGCTGAACGTCACCAAGACAGGCACAATCTGGCCTGTGCTATAAGTCCCATTCGCAAGGCTGCTCGACACACTCGATACCGTCGGCGCAATCGAGTCATAGGCCCGGCTCACCGTGTTCGACTCGAGATTATACGTCCCCGTGTCATCCGTGAACTGGCCCGCTGGGATCCAACAAGAGAACGTGAACTCACCCGAACCGCTCGGCACGAGGCTAAACGAATACGACGTGTCGCCACCCGTGAAATCCGAGATGCCGGCATTCGGGCTGTGCTCGATGTCGGCCTGGAAAATCACCGCCGCTTCACTCAACGTCATCGTGACCGTGACCGCCCCGTTGACCGTGGGCGACGCCGTGCAAACCAGCGTCGCTGTCGGCGCAAAATCCACCTTGAACACGTGGAGTTCGTGCGCGGCCACGGGATTATCCACCGTGTCCGTCACCTGACCCAACTCGATCGAGACGCTGTAGTCGCCCTCGTCAACCACGTCCCACGTCCCGCCCGGAGGCGTGATCCGATACGTGGCGGTCACCAACTCCGCGTTCGTATCCGGACTGGACGACACGAACGTCGCAAGCACGTCCAACCCCGGACCCATCACGCGGATATCCAGACTATCCAGGGTGCCGACATTCACTGCCGTGTCATCCGAATACAGCACCGTGAACTCATAGACCGTCAAGTTCGAGTTCCGGTCCACATTCGGAATGGCGCCCACCTCCGCGACCGGCGGGTCTGCATCAATCAAATATGGACCGTAATCCAGCGTCCCGCCCGCCAAAGACTCCGCGTTGAACGACTCGAGATGCAGGTAGTAAGAACCGCGTCCTGTCGGGCTATACCCCAACAGCCCCGTAGACCAGTCCGCCTCCGTGCCCAAGAATTCATAGGTCGCATTCGAGTTCCACGCGTACTTGAACTTGCTCGACTTGTATGCGCCGCCCCCATGCGTCCCCGCGCCGAATCCCGCCGGGTTCGAAAACGTGAACGTCGTTCCGCCTATGTACGGCGTGCCGACGGACTTGTCGCACGAGATGTTGTTCCCGATAGACGGTGGACCACACAGCGTGTATTTCGACGCCGAGGCCGATGTCGTCGTGACGGATTCGCCATTTCGCGATTGGCCGGAGAACGAGTATTGCGTGTTCGGCGTGAGGACCGAAGACGTCCACGGATTGTTGTTTGGCTGCCACGCCGAGGGCAGCGCTACTGTTGTGTTCGCGAATTGCAGGCCCGAAGTACCGCTCGATAGATTACTTGGCGTGTTCGTCGAGACTACCGTAATGGCGGTCTGCCCAATGGCTGAAAACGCCAAGCCGGCCACCGCCTCGATCTGCGTGTATTTCGATGTCGAGGCCGCCGTCGTCGTCACGGATACGCTGTTGCGCGATTGCCCGGTAAAGGCATATTGCGTGTTCGGCGACAGGCCCAAGGACGTCCACGGATTGTTGTTCTGCTGCCACCCCGAGGGTTGCGCCACCGTCGTGTTCACGAATAGCAGGCCCGAAGTACCGCTCGACAGATTGCTCGGCACATTGCTCGATGCCACAGCGATCGCGTTCAGTCCAACGCTGGAAAACGCCAAGCTGGCCACCGGCTCGATTAACGTGTATTTCGAGGCCGAGGTCGCCGCCATCGTGACGGATTCGCCATTGCGCGATTGGCCCGTAAACGCGTACAGCGTGTTCGGCAACAGGCTCGATGACGTCCACGGATTGTTGTTCGGCTGCCAGCCCGAGAAGGTTTGCGGAGCCGTCGTCTTCGAGAATTGCAGGCCCGACGTGCCCGACGCCAGATTGCTCGGTACGTTCGTCGAGGCTACCGTAATGGCGTTCTGCCCTACGGCTGAAAACGCCAGGTCGGCCACCGGCTCGATCAGCGTGTATTTCGACCCCGCTACAGCCGTCGTCGTCACGGATTCGCCGTTGCGCGATTGCCCGGTAAAGGCATATTGCGTGTTCGGCGACAGGCTCGAGGATACCCACGGCGTGTTGTTATGCTGCCACGTCGAGGAGGTTGGCGGGGCCGTCGTCTTCGCGAATTGCAGGCCCGAATTGCTGCTGGTCAGATTGCTCGGCGTGTTAGTGGACGCCACACTGATGGAGTTCATCGCAACGCCGGAAAACGTCAACCCAGTACAGGCCTGGATCAGCGTCCACTCTGAATAATTCGTGGTTTTCGAACTGTCGACGCCGTTGTTGGTCGCGCAAACCTGAAACGTATATTGCGTGTTCGAGACCAGGCCGGTGTGTTGCCACGAGATGGCGTCTGCCGCAGTGGTTATCCACAAATTCGTTGGCGTTCCCGTGCCTGTAATGTCATAAACTTTGAACCCCGTCTCATCGCCCGAATTGTCCTGCCACGTCCACGTGATCCTGGTCGAATCGACTGCCGTCGAGCCGGGATTGCTCGGCGCTGTGGGCGGGGGCGGCGGGTCCGCATACGTTATGATCAGTAGTCCATTGCCAGATCTGACTCCATTCGCCCAAGAGACGGGGTTGACGCCTCGGTAACTGCTGCCCCCTCCGCCACCGCCAGCATGTAAACCATCCGAAGACCCTCCACCCCCTCCAGAATAGCCATAGCCGCCGCCGCCGCCCGTGCTATTGGTATAAGCAGCACCGGCAGCCAACCAGTATCCTGGCGCACCAGGTCCAATTGTCGCACCCGCACCACCACCACTCGATGTTCCTGGACTTCCACAGACGGTAGCATCAAAAACCCCATTGCTTTTCCCCTGTTGACCCAAGTCGTATCCGCCGTAGCCGCCGTCATCGTTGGTCGTGCCGCTCTTATAGCCCGCTCCACCGCCACCACCGGCAGCCAGCAATCTATGTCCATTATCCCCCCTCCACACTTCGGAACTTCCACCACCACCGCCGCACGGACCATTTAATCCGCCAGATGCACCTAAATTAAAACTGCCTGCCGGGGAACCGCCTTGACCTCCAACCCATACGTCCAAAGTCTCTCCCGGCGTCACAACGAGCGACCCTTTTGCCATTCCACCTAGTCACCCTGTGCCAGTAGCGGAATTTCCGCCCTGAGCGCCATAGGCTTCAACGGTTATCTCAATGACTCCGGCGGGCACTGTGAACGATTGCTCAGCGCCCGTGAAGTTGTACGTCTGAGTCACCACTGCTTGCGCTGTCGAGGCTAGTATCGCCGCCGCACTAAGAATCAGGACCAGAATCATTTTGTTCATTTCGGGCATCCTCCACGTATAACATGTCGCTTTTTCTCATTTATGATCATGAAATCGGCGCCAAGTCCTTTTCCAACCCCGCGCCTTCGCCGACAGAATCGCAAGAATTCCCAACAAACCACCTATTCGTCTCCGCGGCCTCTACTACGCCGCAACGGACAACGAGTCTTATTCACTGCACACGGGCAACGCCAAACCTCTCAGAGGTTGTGAAGAAATGCCGTTCTCGTAGGGCGGGATTAATTCCCGCCGATTTGCGGAGGCGGGAATCAATCCCGCCCTACGAGAACATGCGAGAATTGAGTCTGTTTTCGTCATCCACCTCCACTGAAACACGCGAGTCGATATATTCACAAGCTCTCAGTAGTAAGTAGCAATCATGATGCTACTAGTATGATCCTAATGCAATGTGGCTACTGACTACTTACTACGTACTACTATCAAGCGTTATTTTCGGGCTTGAAAACGGCGTCGGGCTGTGGTAAGGTAAGATCCCGTTAGAAAGACGGGCCTCGCCAATGTTTTTTCTAGCCTTCGACGCAGTGGGTTTTGGCCGATTTTCGCTTGTAAGGTGCTGTGACGCAATGAGTTGTGCTTTACACGATAAAGTCCTCGCGGTGATTCCGGCACGATTTGCCTCCACGCGTTTTCCAGGCAAAATCATCGCGCCGCTGGCGGGAAAACCACTTGTGGTGCATACGTTCGAGCGGACGCGTCAAGCGCGCTTGGTCGATGAAGTCATTGTCGCGACGGACGATGCGCGCGTGGCGGCCGCAGTGGCGCCATACGGCGTGCCGGTGGCGATGACGCGCGGGGATCATCCGAGCGGCACGGACCGCATCGCGGAAGTGGCCGCGCGCTCGGACGCGGCGATTGTGGTCAACGTGCAGGGGGACGAGCCGTTGATCGATCCGAACACGATCGACGCGGCGATCCGGGCGCTACTCGATGACGCTTCGTTGCCGATGGCCACGGTGCGTCGGCTGATTGCGGATCGTGCGTTTGTCGACGATCCGAACGTGGTCAAGGTCGTGTGCGATATCCGGGGACGTGCAATTTACTTCAGTCGGCACGCGATCCCGTACGTGCGCGACGCGGTGGAGCGCGCGGCGGCGTGCCATTGGCAACACATCGGGCTTTATGC
Source organism: Candidatus Hydrogenedentota bacterium (assembly GCA_903925285.1). Lineage (GTDB taxonomy): Bacteria > Hydrogenedentota > Hydrogenedentia > Hydrogenedentales > SLHB01 > DSVR01. Next base: position 5,846 of record CAIYET010000536.1, read on the forward strand.
GTACCGCCGCGATTTTCTGTTGCGGTACGCGAAGTTGCCGCAGACGCCGTTGGAGAAGCTGGAGAATCTCGAGCAGCTTCGCGTGCTCGAGAACGGCTTCGACATCGCGGTCGTGGATACTCAATACGAAAGCATCGGCGTGGATACGCCGGAGGATTTGGAAAAGGCGCGGGCGTTGATTGAAACGCAGTAAACAAAAGGGAGAGGGGTCTACATGCCGAAGTATGTGTTCGTGACGGGCGGAGTCGTATCGTCGGTGGGCAAAGGCGTTCTGGCGGCGAGCCTGGGGCTGCTGCTCGAGTACCGCGGCCTCAAGGTCGCCATGATGAAGTTGGACCCGTACATCAACGTGGACCCCGGCACCATGAATCCCTACGAACACGGAGAAGTGTTCGTGACGGATGACGGCGCGGAGACCGACCTCGACCTCGGCCATTATCAGCGCTTCACGCATGCGCACCTGTCGCAGAAGAGCAACGTTACGACCGGCGGCATCTACAATGCCGTCATCCAGAAAGAGCGCCGCGGCGAGTATCTCGGCAAAACCGTCCAGGTCATCCCGCACATCACCGACGAGATCAAGTCGCGGATCCGCATGCTGACGACGGAAGAAAACAGCGATGTCGACATCGCTATCATCGAGATCGGCGGGACGGTCGGCGACATCGAAAGCCAGCCGTTTCTCGAAGCAATCCGGCAGTTCAAACTCGAGGTTGGCACGCGTGAATGCTGCTACGTGCACGTGACGCTCGTGCCGTACATCGAAGCAGCGGGCGAACTCAAAACGAAACCGACTCAGCATAGCGTGCGCGCGTTGCGCGACATCGGCATCCAGCCCAACGTCATCGTCTGCCGGACCGGTTCGCACAAGCTCGGTGTCGATCAACGGCGCAAGGTCGCGTTGTTCTGCGACGTTTCGGACAACGCCATTATCAGCGCCGAGGACATCACGCCGTTCTATGCAATTCCGCTGAATCTGAAGAATCAGGGACTGGACGACACCGTCCTTGAACTGCTCGACATCGAAGCGCCGGAGGGGGACCTTTCGGAATGGCGAACGATCGTCGACCGTCTGATTTCGGCGACGGAGGTGGTTCGCATCGCGGCGGTCGGCAAATATGTGAGCCATAACGATGCGTACAAGAGCATCAACGAGGCATTCGTGCATGCAGGCATCGCCAACGAGTGCAAGGTACAGCTCGAATGGGTCGATTCGGAATGCTTCGAACAGGGCGAGGATCCGGAAAAGGTGTTGGCGGACTACGACGGCGTGCTGATCGGCCCTGGATTCGGCTCGCGCGGCATCGAAGGCAAGATCAAGGCCGTGCGCTACGTGCGCGAGAACAAGAAGCCTTTCTTTGGCATCTGCCTGGGCATGCAGATCGCCGTGATCGAAATGACGCGGACCTGTCTCGGGCGTCCCGAAGCGAACTCGACCGAGTTCAACACGGAAACGCCCGATCCCGTCGTGTCGCTGTTGACCGAACAGCTCGGCGTCCAGGCGATGGGCGGAACCATGCGCCTTGGCGCGTACCGTTGCGAATTGAAGGCAGGCACGAAGGTCCGCGCCGCGTACGGGCAGGACGTGATCGGCGAACGGCATCGCCACCGCTACGAGTTCAACAACAATTACCGCGAGCCGCTCGAAAAGGCCGCCGGACTCGTCGTCAGCGGCATCCATCCGAAGATTGATCACGAGCTCGTCGAGATTATCGAACTCGAGGATCATCCGTGGTTCTGCGCATCGCAGTTCCATCCCGAGTTCAAGAGCACGCCGCTCAATCCGCAGCCGTTGTTCCGCGATTTCGTGAAGGCGGCGCTCGCATGCCGCCGCGAACGTGGATAACAACGTCGCACGAGAACTGTTGCGGTACGCCATGGCGTATCGCGAGAAGGCGCAAGCCGCCGCGCTGGGCGGCGATGACGATGAACACGCAACGCGCGCGCTGGTCGGGGCGCAGGCGTGCTTGACCTGCGTGCGGGTGGCGCTCATGGCGGATTTGGAATCGCGCGCAACGGAATTGCGCGCGGCCATCGAGAATCCCGCCGTCGATGTGGATGTGTCGTTGCTCCGCAGGAATGTATCCGCGTTCAACGACCTGTTGCGCGCCAAACGGGCAGACCAGTTGGGCCACTTCATCGACTTGCCGCTCGATGAATACCCCGCGCGCATTCGCGCACGCGCGGAGGCGCTCGGGATATGGCCGTCGCGGCATGCCCCGCGCCAACGACGCCGCTATACTATCGCCGGAATCGACATCGTACCGACACGGCGCGGATTCATTGTGTGGCTGATATGCCTGGGCGCGGCATTGCTCGCTTCGAGTTATTACCTCGGCGTATTGCGCCCGTTCAGCGAACTCGCCTTGACCGCTTCACCCGTCGACGTGCGCGGGAACGTTCAGGTGACGTGCCGTAACGACCGAAGATCCGCCGTTATGTTGTTCGTGCCAGACTCGCCCGACGCGTTGCCTGCGGACTCGTCAACGGACTATGGCCTCGCGATCTATGCGCGCGAAAAAAATGGCGACGCCTACCGTTTGCTTCCCCCCATTCCCAACGCGTGGACATATTTAGGCGTTGTCCTGCAAGAGACCACTCCCATCGCGCTCGGCCCGTCACTCGCCTGCGAACTGACGTTTTCGCCCGCACGAGTCCGCGAAGCAACCGGCGTTTCCGTTACGCGTCTGCGACTCGTCCTCGCGCGGACCGGACGCGCCATGGCCGCTGCCTGCGAAATCGACATACCGCCCGCGCCGGGCAGATAAACCTAAAAAAGGCAGTCAGAATTCTGACTCCTGAGCCTCTTGCAGAACCTCGGCTGTTTAGGCTTTAGGCTGTAGGCTTTAGGCTGTAGGCAGTGCCTAAAGCCTACAGCCTAAAGCCTAAAGCCGGTTTTGCAAGAGCCTCCCCAGTATAGTTGAAGTCTGGCTGGGGAGCAAGCAAGCCTTTCCGTCCTGGTTGTTTCAGATTGCGATGAGCGACGGATCGTAGCCTTCGGGCTTTTCATAGCCGAGTAGCGCGAGCAGTGTTGCTGCTACGTTGCTGAGGGCTGCCGAGGGGACGTTTGCGAGCGCGAGGCGATTCGCGCCGCTGAAGTCCTTTACGATGAACGGCACGGGGTTGAGTGTGTGCGCCACCATGGACTCGCGCTTGCCTTTTTTCTCCGTGAACATGCAGTCGGCATTGCCGTGGTCGGCGGTGACGACGAGCATGCCTTTGGCCGCCGCGAGGGCAGGCAACAGGCGGCTCAGGCCGAGGTCCACGGATTCGACGGCGATGCGGATTGCCGGGACGATGCCGGTATGGCCAACCATGTCGCCGTTGGGATAGTTGAGCCGGATGAACCGGTGTTTTCCCGAAGCGATTGCACCGAGCACGCTGTCGGTGATCTCGGCGGATTTCATCCATGGCCGCAGGTTGAACATGATCTTGTCCGAGGGTATTTCGACGTACGTTTCGAGCTGCTCGTCGATATAGCCCGAGTTGTTTCCGTTCCAAAAATAGGTCACGTGTCCGAATTTTTGCGTCTCGGAGATCGCGAACGACGTGACGCCCGCCGCGCACAGATATTGGCTGATCGTGCGGTCGATGGCGGGCGGTTCGACGAGGTAACTCTTCGGGATCAGCGCGTCGCCGTCGTACTGCATCAGGCCGGCGTAGAAGACGCTGGGGCGGCGTTTGCGGTCGAATTCGGCAAAATCGTCTTCGTCGAACGCGCGCGAGATCTCGATGGCACGGTCGCCCCGGAAGTTGAAGAAGACGACCGCGTCGCCGTCTTCGATGGTCCCGACGGGCTTGCCGTTCTCGACGATGACGAAGCTGTCGAGATATTGGTCGGTGCTGGTCGTATCTTCCATATAATAGGTTTGAACGGCTTGAGCGGCGGATGCGAACGGGCGGCCTTCGCCGAGGACATGCGTCTTCCAGCCGCGTTCGACGACACTCCAATTCGCGCCGTACCGGTCCATGGTCGTAACCATGCGTCCGCCGCCGGATGCGACACGGTAGTCCTTGCCGCCGGCGTTGATTTCGGCGAGTTTCTTTTCGAGGATATCGAGGTAAGACAGCGCGCTGCGTTCGCCGACGTCGCGTCCGTCGAGCAGCGGATGCACGCGTACGCGCGGCACGCCTTCCTCGGCGCAACGGTCGAGAAGCTCGAGCAACTGAGTGATGTGACTGTGCACGTTTCCGTCGGACAGCAGGCCAATGAAATGGACCGCACCGCCCTGGGCCGCTTGCGCGACGACCTTCTTCCATGCCGCGCCCGCAAACAGCGCCCCGCTGGCGATCGCCGCGTTGACTAGTTTGGCGCCCTGCGCAAAGACGCGTCCCGCGCCGAGCGCGTTGTGCCCGACTTCCGAGTTGCCCATGTCGTCGTCGCTGGGCAATCCGACCGCCTTCCCGTGCGCTTTCAGTTGCGTGTACAGCGGCTCGCCGAATAGCGCATCGAGTACCGGCGTGTAAGCCATGAAGACGCCGTCGGATTCGTCGCGCTTACCGATGCCGACGCCGTCCATAATGACGAAGACCAGCGGTCCGGGAAACGGGGTATAGTTGCTCGATGCTTTGAGGGAGAGAGCGCTCACGGTAGTTTATCCTTCCAATCCAGCGCGGCCTGTTCGACCTGGGGTTCGGTGAAGGTGCTCATGCGCCTGTCGTGTCCGCAATCCTACTTCTTCCGGTTCTTCTTCCGCGCCTTCTTTTGCTCTTTGTTTTTCTTTTTGGCCTTCGCGTGGGTTTTGCCGCTCGGCGGTGGCGGGCGCATCCCCGGCGGCAAAGCATGAGCCTTCGTGTCTGAACCCAAGAACCACGACTGCGGCTTTGACGTGATGCGTTTGTCCAGCAACCCCAATTCGATCTGCGCCTCTTCCCAGTCACCCTGGACACTCAAATCGACCGCATCCGCCGCGAATGCCTGCTCCATCACCGGAGCGGATTCCACTGCGGCGAGGTCCAGCAACCATGAGATCAGAAACGCATTCAGGTCATCGCCGTTTTCGGCGAACCGCTCTAACTGGCCGGTCAGCGCGTCCACGCACGCATCGCGCGCGCCGGGATGGCCCTGGCCGATCTTGGCAAGGCTCTTACTCGCCGCGATCCGCGCCCATACCCCATGCGTCGCATCCTGCACATAGGCCTCGAGCGCCGGTATCGCGACCGGCCCGATCGACCCCATTGCTTCAGGCAAGTCTTCGCCCACCGAGTCGTCCTGTTCGTCATCCACCCGACGGAACAACCCGATCAACGGCTCGATGGCCGCCTCGGCCTTCAACTGGCCCAGCGCACGCCACGCATGAACCGGCGCCCACACCTCCGCGCCCTCCCAGTCCGCCGTGAGCAGCGCCTCGTCCGTCGCCATCCGGATCAGATCCGGCACGTGTCCCGCGTCCAAGCCCATCGCTGTATAATCCGGCCAATCCCTGCCAAATCTCGACGAGGCGCCCAATGTCAATAGGTGTGCAACGGGTTCTGGATACTGTGTGTCTGCCAAATGCTCATTCATTTCGCTCATGCCCTAATACGTTACTTCATCGAGTCTGTCTCAGAAATTCAAAAAAAACATCGAAACTCGTGGCGCGGACTGTCAGTCCGCGAGAACTTAGCCGTAAACGCACATTCTCCACAGGCTAACAGCCTGCGCCACAATCCACAAAGGATTCCTTTGCTAGATCTCAGGCGTTTCGTCAATCGAGCGGTTCGACCCAGATGTTGCGGTACTGGACGGGGGCGTGGTGGTCTTGCAGCAGGAGGACGCCCTTCGGGGCTTCGTCGCCGCTTACGCCGCCGGGGGTCGCGCCATCGAGTTCGGCGTTGTCGTGGATGACGATGCCGTTATGCTCGATTTTAATGATGGCGTTCTTGACCTTCTTGCCCGCTGCATCGAATTTTGGGGCATGGAACGTCATGTCGTACGTCTGCCATTCCGTCGGCGGCAGGCAGGCGTTGGTTTTCGGCACGGCCTTCTTGTAGATGCCGCCGCACTCGTTATCGGCGGCAGGCAGGCCGAAGCTGTCGAGCACCTGCACCTCGTAACGTCCGAAGATGTACACGCCGCTGTTGCCGCGGGCCTGGCCGCGCTTGTCGGCCAAGAGCGGTGTACGGAATTCGAGATGCAGCTTGTGATCGCCGAATTCCTGTTTCGTCATGATATTCCCTTTGCGGACTTCCATCGCGCCGCCTTCGACGATGACCCACGGCATTTCCGTCGATTTCCACGCGTCAAGGTTCTTGCCGTCGAGTAGCACGATGGCGTTCGCGGGGGGCTTTGCGCCCATGGACGGCGGTTGGTTGAAGATGTGATCGAGTTTGAACGCGCCCGGCGTTTCCTTACCCTTGAACTTACCGGCGATCTTGGCGCCGTCGCCCTTGAGCGTCAGCTTGCATGTCCCGCCGAGGCTTGCGCCGAGGTCCACATCGCTTTCGACCGAAAACTTCTTTCCATCGAGCGTGCCCATGGTCCGAATCGAGACGGGTTTGCCGTCCTTGCCCGTAATCTCGAAAAACACGCGGTACAGATTCTTGCCGTCTGCGACGACTTTGACATCGAGCGGCGTGTCTTTCCACGCCTTGTCCGTGAACAGGCCTTTCCAGTTGCCCTGGACGGGATCCGCGACTTGCTGGGCCGTAGCGAAACCTGCCGCGAGTACCATTGCCAGCGCCAATACAATAACCATGTGTTTCATGATGCGTCTCCTTCGTTTGCGTTGTGGACTCCGAAAACGTAGCAATCGTATCACAGAGCCATCTGGCGCGCAATGTGTTTTAGCGACGCCGATAGCGTAAGTCCAAGCAGGCGAAATGGTGTTGCGTGAAGAAGCGCCATCGACTATCATTAGACAGTACAACGTGCAACCCAATGGTTCGAAGGCCAAGCCTTATCAGGTGAAGCAAGTACGCAATCTCATAGTAAAATACAAACTTGGAGGCACATATCTTGGCCAGATATGAAGTAATCATCTTCTGGAGCGACGATGATGCCGCGTTCATTGCCGAGGTCCCGGAGTTACCCGGATGCATGGCGGATGGTTCGACCTATCGGGAAGCCCTTGCAAACGTCGAAATTGTCATCGACGAGTGGCTCCAGACGGCCCATGACTTGGGGCGTCCCATCCCGGAACCCAAGGGCCGTTTGCTGTACGCATGAACGAATTCACAGGGAGTAGTCATGTTTTTTTTTGCTAAGGCGCCGTGGGCGGTATCGCTGCACGGCGGACATAGCAGCGATTATTGCGATCACGGCGACAGCACGTTGCGCGAGATGCTCGACGCGGCGGTCGCCGTCGGCTATCACACGTTCGGCGTCGCCGAGCATGCGCCGCGCGCCGGGGCGCGTTTTCTATACGATGAGGAGATCGAGCGCGGCTGGGATGTGGCCAAGATCCAGGGCGATTTCGAGGCGTATGCCGTTGCGACGCAATCGCTGGCGGAAGAATACGCGGGGCGGTTGAACGTTCTGCGCGGGTTCGAGGCGGAAGTCGTGCCGACGGATCGGTACGCGGACCTCATGCTCGAACTGCGCGAGCGTTACCGCTTCGACTACATGGTCGGTTCGGTGCATTGGGTCGACGACCGCAGCATCGATTACACGCTCAGATTGTTCGATGAGGTGGTTGCCGTGTTCCCGAGTCTCGAAGCGCTGGCGGTACGCTACTATGAGCGCGTGGCGGAAATGGTTCGCGCACTGCGTCCGGAAGTCGTTGGCCATATCGACGTGATTCGCAAGTATGCGCGGCACCACGGCCCAGTCGATACGCCCGCGATCCGCGATGCGGCGGACGGCGCCCTCGAAGCGATTCGCGATGCGGGTGCGATTATCGACGTGAACACTTCGGCTTATCGGTGCGGGTTCGATACGCCCTATCCCGCACCGTGGCTGCTCGAACGTGCGGTCCGGCATTTCGGCATTGGCGTGTGTTTCGGCGACGACAGCCATAACGTCGCCCAGGTCGGCGTCGGCATTCTCGAAGCGCGGGCCTATCTGCTCGAACACGGGGTCGCGTACTTGAGCACATTGGCCCGAAGCGACGCGGGCGTGGTACGCGCCCGTGTGCCTTTGGCGTGAAGGCGGAGACCGCGTTTTGCGCGTTGATGATAGATATGCAGGTTTGCAGTCATGAGGATATCTATAAATGTTATCCATTGCCTTCGCGATGCTTGTGGAAGAAAAAACGCCATCGCTTTCGGGCGTTTTTTTCATGGGGCGACGAAGGGATTTCGGCGTGTGATTATCCGAGTCGATGCGTTGCTTGACATTGGGTGATTCATATGCTACACTTCCCCCTCGTTGTCTGTAGGGAGACTTCGTTTGTCTCCGGACGGCGTGAAAGAGAGTTAGGGAGACGGCTAGTGCCAACGATCAATCAACTCGTGCGCAATTGTCGGAAGAAGGTAACGCCGAAGACGAATAGTCCGGCGTTGAAAGCTTGCCCGCAAGCGTCGGGCACGTGTACGCGCGTATTCACGTTGACGCCGAAGAAACCGAATTCGGCGCTTCGGAAAGTGGCGCGCGTTCGCCTCAAGAATGGTATGGAAGTGACTACGTACATTCCGGGCGTCGGGCATAACCTGCAGGAACATTCGCAGGTGATGATCCGCGGCGGCCGCGTGAAGGATCTTCCGGGCGTCCGCTACCACATGATCCGCGGCGTGCTCGATGCCAGTGGCGACTGTGGCGGGACGAGCGGCACGAAGGACGACGGCGGCAAGAAGATTCATACGGGACGTTGGGTTAGCCGGTCCAAGTACGGCGTAAAACGGGCGAAGAGCGCATAGAGACGCGAGGAGTCGAATAGGAAGCCATGCCGAGAAGACGCGAAGTAGCGAAGCGGACTCCGCTGCAAGATCCGAAGTATCACAGCACGCTGCTGACGAAATTCGTCAACACCGTGATGCTCTCCGGCAAGAAGAGTATCGCCGAGTCTATCGTGTACGGCGCACTGGACGTAATCAAGAAGAAGCGCCCCAACGAAGAGGCGCTCGCCATCTTCAACCAAGCCGTCGACAACGCAAAACCTGTCCTGCAAGTCAAGTCGCGGCGCGTTGGCGGCGCCACCTATCAAGTCCCCGTCGAAATTCCGCCCGCGACCCGTACAGCGCTGGCCTTCCGTTGGATCATCGAATTTTCCCGTAAGCGCGGCGAAAAGACCATGGCCGAGCGTTTGGCCGGGGAACTGGTGGACTGCAGCGGGAATCAAGGGTCGACCATTAAACGTAAAGAAGATACGCATCGAATGGCGGAAGCGAACAAGGCTTTCGCGCATTTCAGATATTAGTCGGTTTTAACGTTTTGCCGGTTTTCCGGTGAAATGAGTGAAATTGGCCTCGAATGGCCACTCAACAGTTGAATCGTGAGCGTGGGCCCAGGATTCAGGCAGTAAAGCGAGCGACGAGATGTTCATGGAAGTGGTATACAGATTTGGCAAGGTCGCGGCGGATGCGCAAACGCATTCGCCGAGCGCAGCCCTGTAAACCGCAGAAGAGGAATCAGTCGTGGCTAGACGCTATACGCTTGAAAAAACCCGAAACATCGGGATCATGGCCCATATCGACGCCGGCAAGACCACCGTTACGGAACGCGTCTTGTACTACTCCGGTCGGGTGCACCGCGTGGGCGAAGTCCACGATGGTACGGCGACCATGGATTACATGGTCCAAGAACGGGAGCGCGGCATCACCATCACCTCAGCGGCAACCGCCTGTGAGTGGAACGGGTACCGTATCAATATCATCGATACGCCGGGCCACGTGGATTTCACGGCGGAAGTCGAACGCAGTCTTCGGGTGCTGGACGGTGCGGTAGGAGTATTTTGCGCAGTAGCGGGGGTTCAGCCGCAGTCGGAAACCGTCTGGCGCCAAGCCAATCGTTATCACGTTCCACGTATTGCCCTTGTCAACAAGATGGACCGCGTGGGTGCTGATTTTCAGCGCGCGGTCCGCAGTATGCGCGAACGGCTTGCGGCGGTCATGGTGCCAATTCAACTCCCGATAGGAGCTGAAGATACATTTCGCGGCGTGGTGGACTTGGTCCACATGCGTAGCGTGATGTTGGAAGGCGACGACATCGATGTGGAGCCTGTGATAGGCGAGATTCCGGACGACATGCGCGCCGAGGCCAAACAAGCCCGGCATGACCTGATCGAAGCCGTGGCCGAGGTCGATCCCGTGATCATGGAGAAATACGTCCATGAGGAAGAAATCACGGTCGACGAACTGAAGGCGGGCATTCGTAAAGGCGTATTGGCCGTGGCGTTTTGCCCGGTCGTTTGCGGCGCCGCCCTGAAGAACAAGGGCATACGGCTGATGCTGGACGCGATCCTCGACTACCTGCCGGCGCCGGACGATGTTTTGCCGACGCAGGGCACGGATCCGGGCCATAAGTCCAAAACGCTCGAACGCATGCCTTCGGACGATGCGCCATTTTGCGCGCTGGCCTTCAAAATTTTGACGGATCAGCACGTTGGCCGGTTAACCTTCATCCGGGTCTACTCGGGAGTGGTCAAGACCGGGTCGATGGTGTTGAATGCGCGTACGGGTCGTAAGGAACGTTTGGGCCGGATACTCGAGATGCACGCGGACGAACGCACGGACCTCGAAGAGATACGGGCGGGCGATATCGGCGCGGTAATCGGTCCGAAGAATACGACGACGGGCGATACGCTGTGCGACACGAAGCATCCGATAACGCTGATGTCGGTCGACTTCCCCGATCCGGTGGTGCATATTGCCATCGAGCCGCGGACCAAAGCCGACCAAGACCGTTTGAGTGCGGCGCTGGTGCGGCTGAGCGATGAGGATCCGACGTTCCACGTCAAGTCGAACGAGGACACGGGACAGATGATCATCGCCGGCATGGGCGAGTTGCACTTGGAGATCATCGTTGACCGGTTGAAACGCGAGTTCAACGTACATGCGAACGTCGGGCGTCCGGTGGTCGCCTACCGGGAAACGATCCGGAAGCGTTGCGAAGCAGAAGTTAAGTTCGTGCGACAGACCGGCGGGCACGGGCAGTATGGGCATGTGGTATTGGCCCTATCGCCCGGAGAAGTTGGTTCGCACTTTACATTTGAAGATAAGACCGTGGGCGGTTCGGTGCCGAAGGAATACATTCCGTCGGTCCAACGAGGCGCCCGCGAAGCGCTGGAAAGCGGCATTGTTTCGGGCTATCCGATGGTGGATGTGCATGTCGAGTTGCTCGACGGTTCGTTCCACGAGGTGGACTCGTCCGACATGGCGTTCCTGATAGCAGGCTCGATGGCGGCGCGCGAAGCGGCTCCAAAGGGTCGGCCGGCGTTGCTCGAACCGATGGTGAAGATCGAAGCAACCTGTCCGGACGAATACCTGGGCGAGGTTCTAAGCGACATATCGAGGCGGCGCGGGCGCATCGAAGGCATGGAGCAAGTCGCCGGTTTGCGCGAAGTGCATGCGGTGGCGCCATTGGCCGAGATGTTTGGATACGCGAATGACTTGCGTAGCCGGACTCAGGGCCGGGCCTCGCACGCGATGGAGTTCAGTCATTACGAAGAAGTGCCACCCAACGTGGCGAACGAGATTATGGAACATACCGGAGGCAACTTCCGGTTCGCATAAGTGGTTGTGACGTTTTGAGATAAAACGGATTTGGCTGATGATGGCGCGCATGGCGCGCCAAGGCCCTTGGATGAGGAGACAGACATGGCGAAGGCAAAGTATGCGCGGACAAAGCCGCACGTAAACGTAGGCACGATTGGCCACGTGGACCACGGCAAAACGACCTTGACGAGCGCGATCACGATGGCGCTGGCAAAACAGGGCCTTGCTAAAATCATGGCCTTCGATCAGATCGACAAGGCGCCGGAAGAGAAAGAACGTGGAATCACGATCGCAATCGCACACGTCGAGTATGAGACCGCAAATCGTCATTACGCGCACGTGGATTGCCCGGGCCATGCGGATTATATCAAGAACATGATCACGGGCGCGGCCCAGATGGATGGCGCGATCGTGGTGGTTGGCGCGGACGATGGTCCGATGGCGCAGACGCGCGAGCACATTCTGCTGGCCCGTCAGGTGAACGTGCCGGCTATCGTGGTATATATGAACAAGGTTGACTTGGTCGATGATCCGGAACTGCTGGACTTGGTCGAGTTGGAAGTGCGCGAGTTGCTGACGAAGTATGAATTTCCCGGCGACGATATCCCGGTGATTCGGGGTTCGGCGCGCGCGGCGATGGAAGGGCGCGACCCGGAAATCGGCGAGCAGTCGGTATTGAAATTGATGGAGGCGGTGGACTCGTATATCCCGACGCCGATGCGCGCGTTGGACAAGCCTTTCCTGATGCCGATCGAGGACGTGTTCACGATCACGGGCCGCGGGACGGTGGTAACGGGCGCGATCGCGCAGGGCATTGTGCATGTGGGCGACAAAGTTCAGTTGGTGGGCGTGGCGGAAAAGAGCCGCGACACGGTGGTAACGGGCGTCGAGATGTTCCGCAAGATGCTCGATGAAGGCCAGGCGGGCGATAACGTTGGGTTGCTGCTGCGCGGTGTCGAGCGCGACGACGTTGTCCGCGGGATGGTGGTTGCGAAGCCAGGCTCGATCACGCCGCATACGAAGTTCGAGGCGGAAGTGTACGTGCTGACGAAGGAAGAAGGCGGACGTCATACGCCGTTCTTCAATGGGTATCGTCCGCAGTTTTACTTCCGTACGACGGATGTGACGGGCAACCTGGATCTTCCGGCGGGCGTCGAGATGGTGATGCCGGGCGACAATGTGACGATTACGGGGCAATTGATTACCCCGATCGCGATGAATGAAGAGCTTCGGTTCGCAATCCGCGAAGGCGGGCGGACCGTCGGCGCGGGCGTTGTGTCGAAGATTCTCGAGTAACATGGAAACGGTGGACCGATGAGAGAGCAGATTACGTTGCAATGTCAGGAATGTAAGCGCCGCAATTATACGGGTACGCGCGACAAGCGCAAAAAGACCGAGCGGCTTGAAATGAAGAAGTTTTGCCGGTTCGACCGGAAACATACGGTGCACCGGGAGATAAAATAGACGCATATGTTCGCCGGGATGTCCGGCGTTTCTGCAGGCCTGTGGCTCAATCGGTAGAGCAGGGGCCTCCAAAGCCCAAGGTTGGGGGTTCGAGTCCCTCCAGGCCTGCCATCTTTGTGTTGTATTGCGGCTAACCGCAGGGATAGGATTGACGTATGGCGAAACAGATAGTGGCAACCGAAGCCAAGAAGACGGTGCCTGCACGGATCAAGGAGTTCTATCAGGACGTCATGACGGAGATGACCAAGGTAACTTGGCCGTCCGTTGAAGAATTGAAGACGTCCACGTCGGTGGTGTTAATGTTGCTCGCCGTGGTGGCGGCCATCGTCTATGCGTACGACTTTGTATTCCAGATCTTGGTGTTTGGCTTGTTCAAGCTGGTGTAAGGGAGAACGGACGTGACCGAGGAAACCACCGTGCAAGATAGTTCGGTGTTAGAGACCGCGCCCGACGATCCGCTCGAGCCTGTGGATGATGGTATCAAGCGGCGGTGGTATGCGATCCACGCGCATTCGGGCCAGGAAGGCAATGTCCGCAAGAATCTCTTGATGATGGCGGAACAGGCGGGTATCCTGAACCTGATCGCCAACGTGCTCGTCCCGATGGAAGAAGTCGCCGAGATCAAGTCGGGCCAAAAGAAGGTATCGAAGCGGAAATTTTTCCCTGGTTATGTTTTGGTTCACTTGCCGGAGCATCCGGAACGGCACGCCGAGTTGTGGCATCTGATCAAGGATGTGCCGGGTGTGACGGGTTTCATCGGTTCGAGGACGGTTCCGGTTCCGCTCGAGGATGCTGAGGTGAATGCTATCCTCGAGGAGTTGCGGGGCGAACGCGAGCGTCCGAAGCTGAAGGTCAAGTTCGAGCATGGCGAACGCGTGAAGATAATCGATGGTCCATTCGCGAATTTCCTGGGCAGCATCGACGAGATGAACCAGGAACGCGGTAAACTCAAGATAATGGTCGAGATATTCGAGCGCCTGACCAGCGTGGAAGTGGAATTCTGGCAGGTAGAGAAGGTGTAACAGGGAGAGTCTATCGATGGCCCCGAGAAGAAAGAAATTGACCGCGAAAGTGAAGTTGCAGTGCCCCGCCGGGGCTGCAACGCCGGCTCCGCCGGTGGGTCCCGCGTTGGGCCAGCACGGCGTGAATATCATGGATTTCTGTCGGCAGTTCAATGAACGGACGAAAGACCAGCAGGGTCTGATCATTCCGGTCGTCGTATCGGTTTACGAGGACAGGAGCATCTCGTTCATTACGAAGACGCCGCCTGCTCCGGTGCTGCTCAAGCGGGCCGCGAAGTTGGCGAAGGCGTCTGGCGAACCGAACAAGACGAAGGTCGGATCGGTTACGAAGGAGCAGGTGCGGGAAATCGCGGTGTGGAAGATGCCGGACCTGAACGCCGCGAGCGTCGAAGCGGCGATGAGCATGGTTGAAGGCACGGCCCGCAGCATGGGAATCACGATCCAGGGATAGACCGGCGGACGTTGTTTTTTTGTTAAGTGTTTTTGTATAATTGGTTGAACAACAGTGGGAGGGTCGTATTACGACCCGATCGAACCACGGGAGATTGCGACAATGCCCCAAAGTAAGCGTATGAAGGCCCTCCAGGCCAAGGTCGACCCCGGCCGCACGTACACCTTATCCGAAGCCACGGCATTCGTTAAAGAAAATGCCACGGCAAAATTCGATGAAACAATCGAACTGGCGTTCTTTCTCGGCGTCGACCCGCGCCACGCGGAACAAATGGTCCGCGGCGCGGTTTCGCTGCCTCACGGGACGGGCAAGAAGATCCGCATCGTCGTTTTCTGCAAGCAGGATGCGCAACAGGCTGCCGCGCGCGAGGCGGGCGCGGATGAAGTCGGCGCGGAAGAGCTTGTGAAAAGAGTTCAGGAAGGCTGGACCGATTTCGACGCGGCGGTTGCTTCGCCGGACATGATGGGCCAGATCGGGCGGTTGGGCAAAATTCTCGGTCCGCGCGGTTTGATGCCCAGCCCGAAGGCGGGCACCGTTACGCAGAACGTGGGCCAGGCCGTCGAGGAAATCAAGAAGGGCCGTATCGAATTCCGTGTCGACAAGAACGCGAATATCCACGTTCCGGTTGGCAAGGCGTCGTTCGGCGTGGAGCAGATTCAGGAAAATGCCACCGCGATCATCGAAGCGATCGTCAAGGCGAAGCCGTCCGCTTGCAAAGGCACGTACCTCAAGACTTGCGCGATGAGCAGCACGATGGGGCCGGGCTTCAAGCTGGATCCCGCCGTATTGACGGCGCAGCATCGCGGCGGCGCATAACAGGCCATCGACGCCGACGGTGTGCAACGCCTCGGCCCAGAGGAGCGATGTATGAGTAAAGGCATTCTTTTCACTTCGGAATCGGTCACGGAAGGGCACCCGGACAAGCTGGCCGATTACATCTCGGACTCGGTGCTCGACGCGATGCTCGAGCAGGACGCGTTTAGCCGCGTGGCGTGCGAGACGCTCGTGACGACGGGCCTGTGCGTGGTTGCCGGCGAAATTACGACGAAGGCGGTCGTAAGCGTAGCCGACGTGGCGCGCAAGGCCATTTCCGAGATCGGCTATAACGGCGGCGACAGCGGTTTCGACGCCAAGCGTTGCGCCGTCATGGTCACGCTGGACAAGCAGTCGCCCGATATCTCGCAGGGCGTCACGGTGACGTCGTCGCGCGAACAGGGCGCGGGCGATCAGGGCATGATGTTTGGCTATGCATGCGACGAGACGCCGGAACTGATGCCGGTGCCGATTTGGCTCGCGCACAAGCTTGGCCTGCAACTCTCGAAGTTGCGCAAGAGCAAGAAGCTCGACTGGCTCCAGCCCGACGGCAAGTCGCAGGTCACCGTCGAGTATGTGGACGACAGGCCGGTCCGCATCGATACCATCGTCATCTCGAACCAGCATGGCGAGAAGGTTTCACAGAAGGAGATCCGCAAGGAGATCATCGAGAAGGCGTGCCTGCCCGTTCTTCCGAAGAAATATGTGAAGGGCGAAATCAAGTTCCATATCAATCCGACGGGGCGCTTTTTCGTCGGCGGTCCGTGCGGCGATACCGGCCTGACGGGACGCAAGATTATCGTCGATACGTACGGCGGCATGGGACGCCACGGCGGCGGTGCGTTCAGCGGCAAGGATCCGTCGAAAGTCGACCGTTCCGCGGCCTACATGGCGCGCTACATTGCTAAGAATGTCGTCGCTGCGAAGCTGGCTTCGCGTTGCGAAGTGCAGTTGGCCTATGCAATCGGCGTTGCGAAACCCGTCTCGATTAACGTCACAACGTTCGGTACGTGCAAAATCGCCGAAGAAAAACTCGGCAAAATCCTCATGGACCAATTCGATTGCCGGCCCGCCGCGATCATCAAACTGCTCGATCTGCGCAAGCCCATCTTCCGCAAGACGACCAACTATGGCCACTTCGGACGCGAGAATGAAGGGTTCCGTTGGGAAATGACGGACCAAGTGGACATGCTGCGCAAGAAGGCCGGTTTGTAACTGCTACACCGAATTCGTATCCTGTAACGCGCCCGGAAAACCGGGCGCGTTCGTGTTTTTTGAGGAAGGAGTACTCGAATGAAAGTCCAGGATTTTGCGCATCAAGTCTCTTCGCGTACGCTGGCGCTGCTCGAGGAGACGCAGCATTATAAGGTGCCGGACGACCTTCGCAAAAGCGTCCTCGCCAAGATCCAGAGCGAGGTCGACGAACTTATCAAGAAAGCGTCGTAAACCGGTCTCATGGCCGATGTCTTCTTGATCGCCGGCCCCCTGGGTTCCGGGCGAGTCGCGCGCATCGATGGTCTGCTGCGCGAGGCGTGGGGCCATGCGTGGCTGCTGGTCCCGACGCGGCAATACGCGTCGCGCCGTATCGAGCGGCTGCTGCTCGAAAGCGATCTCGGTGGCGCGTGGGGACGTCCCGTTTCGACCATGGAGGACTTCGTCGTAACGTTGTTACGCGCCGAAGGTCTCGATCCCGTCCGGCTCGACGATTTCGAGCGGCGCATGCTGCTCAAACGGGTCATCGAGCGTTTGGAGTCCGAGGGCGCACTCGAATTGCTCGGTCCGGCGGCGCGAACGAATGGCTTTGCCACGCACATCCTGCGGACGATTACACAACTGAAGCAGGCCGCCATCGAACCGGTCGTCTTCGCGGAACGTATCGTGCGACGCCAACATGCGGCGTCCATCCATGGCGTTGTGGCGGCGGTCTATGCGGGCTATCAGGACGCCCTGCGCGACGTCGGCGTGTACGATTTGCCGGGCCTTTTCTGGGAAGCGGATCTGGTCGCACAAGCGAAATGCCCCGCCGCGCTCGACGGAATCGATACGCTGCTCTTGGATGGGTTCGACGATTTCACGCCGTCCGAATTTCGTTTGCTCGCGTCCATCGAAAAGCACGTGGCCCGGCTTGTCTTCGGCGTCGATTACGATGCGGATCCCGACCGCCGCGATCTGTTTGCGTTGCCGTATCGCACGATCCAGGCGCTCCAGAAACGGTTCGCGATGCGGACCGAGACCTATGAGACGGACGCGCCTCGAACGTGCATCGAATTCGCGTCTCGGCATTTCATGCATCGCGGCAAGCCCCCGGCGTCGTCGGATCTTGTACGCGATGTTGGCTTCTGGATCTGTTCGGATTTCACGCAAGAAATGGAGGCCGTCGCGCGCCGCGTTAAGACGCTGCTGCTCGAGGGCGTGCCTGCGGACGCGATCGCCGTCGTCTATCCGGACCTCAGGCAGGCCGCCCCGTCCGTTTGCATGGTCTTCGCAGAGTTCGGCGTGCCGATACGGCTCATTCATCCGCCCGCGTTATGGTCGAGCGCCGTAAGCGGTTTCTTGCTCGCGTTGCTCGAGGCGCTCGATGCCTGGAACCACAACGCGGTGCTCGATGTGCTCATGTCGCCATGGTTCCTCGGCGGCACGTCCGAATCCGATTCGTTCGCACGGCTCGCTGCGAAGGCACAGGTGGTTGCGGGACGTTCCGAATGGTTCCAAGGCATCGAGCGCCTGCTCGCGCGTATCGAGGCTAAGAAAGGCGACGATATTGCGCGCCTGATCGATAGCGTACCGAACGCCGAAGCGTGCCTGCGACTGCTGCAAACACGGCTCGTAAAATTGGGGAGCCTCGCCGATTGCGCGCCGGAACGCGATCCGCCCGCAGCATGGCCCGCATGGCTCGACGCCATGATCGACGAATTGAATATTGCGGAAACTGTCGAGCGCCATCCGGTCAAGGCCATTCGCGATTCCGAGCGCGCGGCGCTCGCCACGTTGCGCGACCTCTTGGGCCGCTGGGCCGCATGGGCGATGTCCGACGAACGCCCGCAGACGCGCGCCGATTTCGTGGCGGCGTTGCGCCACGCGCTCCAACAGACGCCGTTCCCGGCGCCGGGCGCGGGTAGCGGCGTGGCCGTGCTCGATCTCGCTTCGCTTCGCGGACTGCAATTCGATTACGTGTTCCTGGCCGGCGCGAACGAAGGCGATATCCCTTCGCCGCCCCCGGCCAACGCGGTCTACTCGGAACAGGACGTTTCCGAACTCGCCGAGCATGGCGTCGAAATCGAGGGACGGCGCGTGCATGCCGAACGCGAGGCGCTGTTGTTCCATCGCGTTTTCGGCGCCGCGCGCAAACATCTGAACATTTCCTGGCGCATCTATGCGCGGGGCGGTAAGGAGCAGTCCCCAAGCCCGTACGCCGACGAAGTGCGCGCGTTGTTGGAGCCTGTGATCGGACCGCCGGTTGCGCGGGACCGTTTTGTGCCGGACGCCGGCGAAGTTGCGTCGTGGCGCGATATCTGCAACTTGGCGAACAACGGCGCGTCCGCGGTGAAGTCTGTAGTCGCACGCCGTTTTCCGCGAATAGAAGCGGGCGCACGAATCGAGCGCGCACGGCTCGATACGACGCCGTTCGGCGCGTATGACGGCGTCTTGAACCATATCGGCATCGCCGAACGCTACGGATCGAACCATATTTTCAGCGTTGCGCAATTGGAGACGTACGCGGATTGCCCGTTCCGATTTTTCGTCGAACGTATCCTCGACATCGAGGAGTCCGAACTTCCCGAAGCGGAATTCGATCCGCGCGTGCGCGGTCAGATCATGCACAAGGCGCTCGAATCCCTGCATCGCAGATACCTCGGACGCGCGGTTTCCGAATGGCCCGAAGATGAGTTGCGCGAAGCCGTCCGCCGTTCGGTGAGCGAAGCGTTCGAGCAATTGGCGTGGCATAGCGTCACGGCGCCGCGTGGGGTGATGAACGTCGAGCGCGAACGCCTCTGCGCGCTCCTCGACCGCTACCTGCGCATCGAACGCGAGCGCGGCGAGATCGAATGGAAGCCAAGCCATCTCGAAGTCGCGTTCGGCGGCGTGCGTGATTCGGACGATCCTATCAGTAACGCTGAACCGTATCTGCTGCACGTGAATGAACAGGAGACTGTTCGTTTCGCAGGGCGTATCGACCGGATTGATCGGTGCGGGAACGATGCACGTATTATCGACTACAAGAGTTCGTTGCCGTCGCCGGATTTCAAAACAGGCCGGTCGATGCAGTTGGCGGTGTACGCGATGGCGCTCGAAGAGTTCCTTGCGCCTGGCGCGGTCTGTTCCGAGGCGTATTTCCTGCCTGTCGGAAGAAAGGACCGCAAGGAGGCGTTGGGCCGCAACAAGAAAACGGATGAGTGGCCGGCGCGGCGCGCTGCGGTGCTTGAGACGATCGCGCGATGCGTCGCGGGCATTCGCGAAGGTCGTTTCCCGCCGACGCCCGCCGACCGCAAGAAAGTCTGCCAGTATTGTCGGAACCGGCGTGCGTGCCGCCACGAGACGAGCCGTATCGAGCGCAAGGAGGCCACGCCATGAGCCGAACCGATGCGCAGCAGAGAGCTATTACTGCGGAGCTTAAGATGCTCTGCGTCGACGCGGGCGCAGGATCGGGCAAGACGCTCGTTCTCGTCGAGCGCATCGTTCACTTGATCGCGGAAAAGAAGGCGGACCTCGACGACATCGTTGCAATAACGTTTACCGACAAGGCCGCCGCCGAGATGAAGGCGCGTCTGCGCCGCGCGTTCCGCGAGAAGGCGCCTATCGACGATCCCGGCGAGATGACGCGCTGGCGCGATTTGGAGCGGCGCGTCGAAACGGCGCGGATCGGAACCATCCATTCGTTCTGCGCACGGCTTTTGCGCGAACATGCGTTGCGGATCGGCATGGACCCCGACTTCACGGTGTTGACCGAAGCCGAAACGGTGCTCCTGCGTAACGAAACAGCCATCGAAGCCGTACATGAACGCCTCGAAGCGACCGATCCCGCCGCGATGCGCGCCGCAACCGAATATGGTCCCGCGACGTTGATCGACGCGCTGGACGCGTTGCTCGCGAAACGCGGCGTGTTGGACCGCCTCGAAGCGGACCTGCCGTTGGACGATCCCGATGCGCTGGCCGAGCGCTGGGCCGATCTTGCGCGCGCGGCGCATGAGCAGCGCCTGAAAACGTTCGCGCGGTCGCATGAAGTGCGGCTGTGGATCGAACGCATCGAGTCGTTTGACGGGTTGTGCGAGAAACCTACGGATGGCCGCGAAGTCAAACGGCTAGAACAGATAGATCTGCTCGAAAAACTGCGTAACGCGGAGAATATCGCCGCGATAA
This sequence comes from Candidatus Hydrogenedentota bacterium, assembly GCA_903925285.1. Classification (GTDB taxonomy): domain Bacteria; phylum Hydrogenedentota; class Hydrogenedentia; order Hydrogenedentales; family SLHB01; genus DSVR01. The sequence goes on from CAIYET010000536.1 coordinate 26,525, forward strand.
ACACGTGTCTGGCCGGGATGGCCGCGCCGCCCCGGCAGTCCAAGTCGTCGAAGGACAACTGGCAGACCGAGGCGGCATACGTTGGAATCGGCGCCCTGTTCGATACGATCAAGAAGCGCGCCCAGGGACTCGTCTGGACCGATCCCGATCCTGTCATCGAGGCTCGTGCGGCGCAACTGACCTGCGACCTGTATGCGATGTTCGAGCACGTGCGAGGCGCGTTTAGCGACGCGAAGGCCGCGCGGGCCGCGATGGATTTCGACGATCTGATCGCGTCCGCGTGGCGCATGCTGCGCGAGAACGAATCGGTGCGTACGCGCGTGGCGCGCGGTATCCGTTTTCTGCTTGTCGACGAATTCCAGGACACGGATTGGATCCAACTCGATATCGCGCGGATGCTCGTCGATGAACCCGGCGGTCCCGACTGGTTCTTCGTCGGCGACGCGAAGCAATCCATCTACGATTTTCGCGGCGCGGAGGTCGAGGTTTTCCAGAAACAGCGGACGACCGCCGAAGAAGTGGTCCCGCTGGCGCGGAATTTCCGCACGGTACCGGAGATCATCGATTTCGTCAACGACGTGTTCGCGCGCACGGGACTGCTCGAAGCGGTCGAGGCCGAATACAGCGCCATCGAACCGCACCGCCCGGCCGCGAACGAGCCGCGTATCGCGTTCCTCGTGCCGCGCAAACGCGAGGAAAAGGCAAACGTCGAGGACTATCGTCGCGACGAGGCGGACCTGATCGCGTGGCGAATCGAGGAGATGTGTGTCGGTCCGAATCGCGTCATGGTTGGCTCGGACGACACGCGGCCCGCCGAGTACGGCGACGTGGCGATCTTGTTGCGGACCTTCTCGAACGTCCACCTCTACGAGGAAGGATTGCGACGCCGGTCGATCCCGTTCAGCGTCGTCGCGGGCGTCGGCTTCTATGAACGCCAGGAAATTATCGACCTGCGCAATCTCCTCGGCGTGGTCGTCAATCCCTGGGACGAGGGCGCGTTGCTGGGATTCCTGCGGGGACCACTGGCCGGGCTTTCGGACGACGCGCTAGCCGTCATGCGGCGTATGGGCAGCGTGGCGCGCACGTTCTGGTCGAACCCGTTGCCCGCAGATGCGCCCGAAGCCGAGTTGCTCGAACGTGCGCGCGCGTTGGCCAGCGACTTGCGCGGCCATCAGGATCTGCCATTGCCGGCGTTCATGCGGTACGTGCTCGATGCGACGAAACATGAAGCTATATTACTCGAGCAGTACCTCGGTGGGCAAAAGGCATGGAACGTTCGCAAAGCGGCGGATTTGGCCGAAAATTTCGCTCGCACGCAGCCCGCGCGCTTGCCCGCGTTCGTCCATTACCTCGAAAAACTCGTCGGCCAGGAAGTCCGCGAAGGCGATGCCGCCGTGCAGTCCCGCGGCGCGGTGACGCTGATGACCGTTCACAAGGCCAAGGGCCTGGAATTCCCGATTGTCGTATTGGCCGATTCGGGACGCGAACTCGACGAGACGCGCATGGGCCTTCTCGCGGTCCATCGCGACATCGGTCTTGCCGCGCGCGTGACCGGCGACGATGGCGAATCGGCCAAGCCGGCCGTGTATACCGCGATTCGGAATGCGCGCAACGAAAAAGAAATGGCGGAGCACGCGCGCGTGTTGTACGTCGGCATGACGCGCGCCCGCGATTGGCTGCTCTTCGGCGGCACGCCCGCTCCGGGCACGAACAGTTGGCTCGAAACGCTGGACGACGCCTATTGCCTTCTGGACCGCAATAACGGCGGAGTCGTCGAGACCGAAAAATGGTCGGCAATTGTCTGGCGCGATCGCGTTGCGCACGTCGCAACGCCCAGCGAAGATCGCGTGCTCGAGTCGTTGGATGTCGATGCGCTCGTGCGTCGCGCCGAGCCGGTTATTGTCCCCGCGATCCGGCGCACGATTTCCGTATCGGCGGTCTTGGACGCAATGGTTGGCGCGCATGACGACGATGAGCCGCATCGCGAGTCAAACGACGATTTCGCGCCGACATTCGCGATGAAACGCGGCACGCTGGTCCATCGCCTCTTCGAATGCTGGACGCCCGGCACGCGCATGGACGTGGGCGCGTTCCTCGCGCGCGAATGCCCGGCGCTGAACCTCTGCGAGATGCTTGTGCCCGACTTGGAGGGGATCCTGCAACGCTTCGAGACCGGCGCGCTCGCGCTACGAATGACGTCGGCTAAACGGATCGAACGCGAAGCGCCGTTCCTGTTGCGCATCGACGCCACGCTCGTAAGCGGGACCATCGACGCGCTGATTGACAATAGAATAGTCGTTGACTATAAAACTGGGCGTCCCCGCGCGGCGCTTCACGAACGCTACGAGTGGCAACTGCGCCTGTACGCGGCCGCCGTGCGGTCGTTGCTGGGCATTACGCCGACGGAAGCCTTGTTATATTATGCGGACCTCGGCGAAGAACGCGCAGTCGATATCGGCGTGCCGTACATGGACGAGGCGCTCGACCGCGCCGCCGCCGCGATTGAGTCGATCCGTATACCGGTAACGAACCAATCTCTATGAGACATGCCGCGTTCACGGGACTAATTGTGGATCATCCGGATTTAGCGTACTTCACCTTCACTTTCGGAAGAAGGCCGCGCGCAGGGCTTCTGCTGCGAACGGGGAATTGTCGTTTCGATTCGGTTTCCCCGAAGGGGAAGAACATGAATAGCCGTGGGTGGCAACCCACGGATACAAAACCAATATCCATCGACCCTGGAAGGGTCGCACTATGTCCATATTATCGTTAATAAAGGTCGTCATTGTGCTCCTTGTGCGACCCCTTCAGGGTCGGTGGTTAAGCATTTGTACCCGTGGGTTGCCACCCACGGCTATTCATGTTCTTCCCCTTCGGGGAAACTCACTTGAGTCGACAACTTTCCGAAAGAGAGAAGCCCTTATAAAGTACGCCAAATCCGGAAGATCCCTAATTGTGCTCTTGCTGGCAACCGGTTTCGTCTATGCGTCGCCGTTGCAAACACCGGTTGACTCTTATGTCGCAGATAAGGAGCAAAATGTTACTGATGGCATCCTGACGGTCGTTCACGATCCGGACGACGCGGCGGTTGCGCGCGAGACGTTGGATGTGCTGAAAGAGGAACTGGCCGAATGCGCGCCGCACTTGCCCGTAGGCAGCGCGCCGGTCACGGTCTACCTATGCCATTCGATGCAGGAATTCAAGACACGCGCGGGCGCGTATGGCCAGGCGCGCATCGGCGGCGTGGCCAAGGCGGAAAAGGGCGTCATCATCGTACGAGCGCCGGCGATCTTGTCGTCGCCTACGGATTTTCGCGGGATCGTACGCCACGAACTGATCCACGTATTACTTGCACGCAACACCGAGCCAGCCTACGTGCCGCGCTGGCTCGACGAAGGCGTCGCGATGGTCCTGTCGAAGGAATTGCGATGGGAAAGCGCCCTCGAAGTGGCGCGGATGTATGTCGAGCGACGCCTATCGCCGTACCGCGAACTCGATTTTGCGTTCGCGCCCATCGGCGACGAAACCACGTTCAGCGGCGCATACGCGCAAGCGTTGTCGATGACGCGATGGCTCATGCAACGCACGGGCGAAGACACATTTTGGCAACTCGTGGCCGGGTTGCGCACGACGCCGTTCGAAGACGCGTTGCGCACGTATGCGAAGCTCACGCCGGCGGGCTTGGACGACGGCTGGCACGCCTCGCTTTGGAAAGTTGCCCTGGTCGCGTCGCTTGTGTCAGGATTTTCCGCGTTTCAATTTATGGCGGTCCTGGTCGTCGTAGTCTATCTGTACAAGCGGCGGCGCGGCCAACGCCTCATGCGGCAATGGGCCGCAGAAGACGACGGCGAACCGCCGGTGTTCCATTGGGAATCCATCGAAGAAGGTCCGTATTCCTGGGAAGAAGAAGAGGACGATGACGAGCGGAAATAGTAAGCGCGTCGCGGTGATTGGCGCAAGCGGCATCGGCAAACATCACGCCAAGTGGTGGCAACACGCCGGCGCGGAAGTCTGCGCGTTCGCGGGCGCCTCGCCTGAGTCGGTCGCAAAGACGCGCGACGCGCTGACGGCGCTGTTCGGATTCGACGGGCGTGCCTACACGGATATCGCGAAGATGCTTGACGCCGAACGCCCCGACATCGTCGACGTTTGCTCGCCGCCGGCGTGCCATGCGCAACATGTGCGCACGGCCCTCGAAGCGGATTGCGACGTCTTCTGCGAGAAACCGTTCGTCTACGATCCCGCGTGGCCGCGCGAGGAACTGATGGCGGCGGCCACGGACTTGACCGCGCTGGCCGTACACCGCAGACGGCTCCTGTCGGTATCGACGCAATACGCAGCGGCCGCGCTGGCCTTCGGACGCTTGTGGGGAGACCGCGAACCCGTTACCCATTTCCATGGCCACATCGAATCGCCCGCGCGGAATCGCCCGCCGGATCCGATTCGGATCTGGATTGATTTGTCGCCGCACCCGTTGAGCGTGCTATTGAAACTCGCGCCGGGCGGCAAGATCCTGTGGAACACGCTCGATACGCGGTTTTCCGGATACGAAGCCATCGCGACATTCGACGTGCAACGTCCGCATGGAGAATTGTTGCACGCCATGATCGTGACGCGAAACGCCCTGGAACCGCCGCTGAACACCCGCCATTTCAAGTACAACGAATACCCATTCATCGTGGAAGGACAGACCGACGAGAACGGCGTTTACCGCGCGCGCATCGAAACGACCGACGGCAACTGTATCGAAGCGGATATGTTGCACGCAACGATCGCCGCTTTTCTACGCGGCAATCCCGTCGTGGGCATGCCCGAGTCCCTCCGCAACCTCGATTGGATGCTGCGTATTCGCGATGCCGCTATGGAGGCCGCCCGGTAGCCCATGTCCGAACTCAACGCCGTTCATTTGCATCTCATGCCGGGCCGCGCCTACCCGCTCGGCGCCGCAGTACGCCAATCGGGCGTCCGTTTTGCGGTGGTGAGCCGCTATGCCACGCGCGTGTGGCTGGCGCTGTACGACAACGCCGAGGATGTCGAACCGGCGTTCGAAGTCGAACTCGATCCCGAACGGTACCGCACCGGCGACGTCTGGAGCGTGTACATCGAAGGGTTGGCCTCCGGCGCGCTGTACATGTACCGGATGGACGGTCCCTTGACGCCAAAGACCGGCCTTCGATTTGACAAAAACGTTTATCTGTTGGACCCATACGCTAAGGTGATCGTCGGCGATATTCAGGCGCGTACTGCGAAGTGCGTCGCCTTCGGCGAGAAACAGGATTGGGTGGACGACGTCCGCCCGCGCGTGCCGCTCGACCGTCTCGTCATCTACGAAACGCACGTCCGCGGATTTACCGTCGGCGAAAGCGCCGGCGTGCCCCATCCGGGCACGTATTTGGGGCTGATCGAGAAAATCCCCCATCTGAAAGATCTTGGCGTAACGGCCGTCGAGTTGCTGCCGATCCAGGAATTCGGCGAGACGCGGCTCGGTCGTTCCAGTATCGCTTCCGGCCAAGAGTTGCACAATTACTGGGGCTACAGCACGGTCGGTTTCTTCGCGCCGACGGGCCGCTACGCCGTCGTGCCGGGCGGACAACTCGACGAGTTTCGACGGATGGTATCGGCGCTGCATAAGGCCGGCATCGAGATCATTCTCGACGTGGTATTCAACCACACGTCCGAGGGCAACGAATTAGGACCGACGCTCAGTTTCCGCGGCCTCGACAACGCAATCTACTACATGCTCGACGACGAAGGCGCCTACCGCAACTACAGCGGCTGCGGCAACACGCTCAACTGCAACCATCCGCTCGTGCGCGATTTTATCCTCGACTGCCTGCGCTATTGGGTGACGGTCCTGCACGTGGACGGTTTCCGTTTCGACCTCGCCTCGATCCTGGGCCGGGACACCAAGGGGCGTATCGTCGAGAACGCGGGGCTTATCGAACGCATCGCGGAAGACCCGACGTTGCGCGATGCAAAACTCATCGCGGAGGCATGGGACGCGGGCGGCGCGTATCAGGTTGGCTCGTTCGGCGACGTGCGCTGGGCCGAGTGGAACGGACGTTACCGCGACGACATCCGCCGGTTCTGGCGCGGCGGCGAGCACGCGCGCGGGGATTTCGCGACGCGCCTCACGGGCAGTTCCGACCTCTACCAGTGGGCTGGCCGGTCACCCGCGCACAGTATCAACTTCGTTACCGCACACGACGGTTTCACGTTGCGCGATTTGGTCTCGTACAACCAGAAGCACAATCGCCTCAACGGCGAGGACAACCGCGACGGCGGCGACGACAACATCAGTTGGAACTGCGGCATCGAAGGCGAGACCGGCGATGCGCGCATCAACGCGTTGCGCCTGCGCATGCAGAAGGACTTTCTGGCCACGCTGTTTCTGTCGCTCGGCATTCCGATGCTGCTCGGCGGCGACGAATTCGGACGGACGCAACAGGGCAACAACAACGCCTATTGCCAGGACAACCCAATTTCATGGTATGACTGGCGGTTCTTGGAGAAGAACGCGGATCTCTTCCGTTTCTGCAAAGAAATGATCCGTTTCCGCCGCGAGAATCCCGTTTTCGGACGCCTCGAATTCTTCGAGGGCAAGCCAGCCACGAATGGCGGCGAACCGGATATCGCATGGTTCGACAACACTGGCGAACCGATCATGTGGGAGAACGACGCGCCGTACCTCGCCTGCCGGATCGGCGGCGTCGCGAACGATTCCGTCGCGCTGTACCTGATGTTCAACGCCGCGCGAAAAGACATTTCGTTTCGTGTGCCGCGCGGCGCATGGCTCATGCGCATCAACACGGGCCAACCGTCGCCGCGCGACATTTGCGACGCCAAAGACGCTCCGGCAGTCGAAGGACGAAGCCTGCTCGTCCTGCCAGCGAAATCCCTAGCCGTTCTCTCCTGCCAACCCAACGCCGAGGCGTCGGATTGAAGCGCGGAACGCTCACCGCATCACGATTCGGACGGACATGTCGGCCCCGGCTACAACGTTGACAGCTTGCGAGGCGGAACGGAAATCGACGCTGCCTTGTTGGCCCGCAGTAATCACGAGCATGTAGTCGCCGGGATCGAGCGCCTCGAATGCGAAGGAGCCGTCGGAGGCTACGTTCACGTTGGCGGCAACGTCCCGATGCAGATTCATCAATTGATCGAAGGTCATCTTGCCGAATTGTTGCGGCGCGCCGCGCAACGCGAGCACGCTGGCCTGCTCTCCGGCGCGCAATCCCCTCACTTGGCCTTGGACGGTCCCCGCGACCGGAAAATCGAAGTCCTGCTGCAGGGTCTCGTGAACGTTCAAATCGAGTTGCGCCGATTTCTTGCGGTCGGAACCGTTCGCAAGCGGTACGGAGACCTGCAAATTCGTCGGACCATCGGGCAGCGCGGCAATGCGATAGCCGCCGTCCGCGCCGGTCTCCGCGCTGGCTTGGTATTGGCCGCGCGGGTTAGCGACTTGCAGCACGATAGCGGCTTGAACGACCGGACGCCCTTCGAAGACGACGAATCCTTCCACGACGCTGTCGCAATCGGGCAGATCAAAATCGGCGGTGGCGATTTCTCCCGTCTTCACCTCGACCTTCTGCAAAAGCCACGGGGCGGCCAGAGGCTTGTCCGTGCTCGCGTCTTCGCCAAGATCGAGATGGACCGCGAATGAACCGGGCAGCATTCCGCCGAAGGCGAACCGCCCTTGCGCATCCGTTGTCGTGCCCCTTTCGTTTTCGTCCACGAACACTTTGACGTTGGGCGCGAGCTGTCCGCCTCGCAAGACCGTACCCGCGATGCCCCCGCCCTTGTCCAAAGTAATCGTAATGCGTAGCGGTGTTTCTTTACCAGGCGTGAAAGCTACCGTACGCGATATATAGTCAGGATGCGTGGCCGTCAGCGTCGCGTCGGGATCCGGCGGCGACGCCAGCGTGAAGCGACCGTCGATTCCGGTCTTCGCCACTTCGGGGCCGTCCGCCGCCTTTCCCATATGGAGCGTCGCACCGGCAATCGGCGCGCCGGCATTGTCGACAACCATACCGGCGACGGCGGGAACCTCTCGAACAGGCGGCGTTTCGCGCTTGGGCGCGGGACGTTCGACGGCCACGGGCGTTGTGGGCTGGGAAAGAGACCCGGTCTTCATTTTTTCGATAGGCGTCGCGGGCGCCTGAACGTGGCGTTCAGGTTCGCGTGTGCCAAAATAGATCACGACCACACCGGCAACCACGAGCAGCACAAGCATTCCAACCATGGCAAAGCGCGAGTTCATACAGGCCGCCACTCCTCCAGTTCGATCGTTAAGGCATATACATGCGCGGGCGCGCTACACATACGCACGGCGTCCTTTTCCGTCACGACGACCGGCAACGGGCCGGACAGCGCGGAATCGGGGATCGCCGCGTGATCGGGAAATGCGTTGCATTCCGTTACATGCGCGCCAAGCGATGCAAGCGTATCGAAAAATGCTTCCGGGCTGCCGACGGCACACATCGCGCGGATCGGCCCTTCGCGGAGCAGTTTGAGCGGATACGCCGCGCCGTCGCTCACGCGCCAACAGCCTGTCGGCGCATGCCGCGTCAGTCGAATCGGCATGTCCGCCCGGATGGCGGTCACGCGGTCGATTACGCCTTGTACATCCCGCGCCTGGTCGCAACGCGTGACGACGACATGCGTCGCGCGGCGCAACGCCTCGACCGGCTCGCGTAGAATACCGCGCGGGATCAGGCAGCCGTTGCCAAACGGATTGCGCGCATCGATGACCACAATATCCTCATTTCGCGCCAACTGGACGTGCTGGAATCCGTCATCGAGGATCAGCATGTTGCAACCAAACCATTCGAGGGCCATGCGCGCCGCCGCGACGCGATCCACACATTTTACGATGACTACCCCCGGAACCTTGCGCATGATCAACGCGGCTTCATCGCCCATCAAGTAGCAAAGCGCGCCGGAAGGATTCGATATCGCCGCGACAGGCTCGTTCGTTGCGGCCGTGCCATAGCCGCGCGTCAGAACGGCGACCTTCCGGCCCCGCGCGGATTCCTGGCGCGCGCGTTCGATCACGAGCGGCGTCTTTCCCGAACCGCCGGCAGTCAGATTGCCGACGCTGACGACATGCGCATCGACCGTAACGACAGGCTGGCGGCGACGCCACCACATCCCCGCGCGAACGACTGGCGTCGCCGCATCGAGCAACACAGCAAGGGGGAAAGGGATGGGTTCATTGCGCCTGATTCGCTCGGCGAGCCGGTACAGCGCGGCGTTCATGTCGGCGCGAACCGTTTGCCACTAAACTGCCGAACCAGCCCGCGCAACTCGAGCATGGTCAACGTGCTCAAGGCTTCCGAGATCGAGATGCGGCACGCGGTCGCGATCTCGTCCACGAAGGTGCCGTTCGGAGAGAGCGCCGCCAGAATGTCCTTCTCGATCGGACTCGCCACGGGCTGCGGAGGCGGCGATGCGGCCACGGATGTCACGGGCGCGTCGTGCGTCGCTTGCGGTTGACGCGCCTGCGCGGGCAGATCGAGTTCGACGAGGATATCGTCGACCGTTTCAACCAGTTTCGCGCCGTCGCGGATCAACGAGTGCGGTCCTTCGCTCGTGTGAAAGCCTATCTGCCCCGGCACCGCGAATACCTCGCGGCCCTGTTCGGCGGCCTGGCGCGCCGTGATGAGCGCCCCGCTGCTCAACGGCGCCTCGACGACCACCGTACCCAACGTCAGGCCGCTAATAATCCGGTTGCGGTACGGGAAATGGCCCGCCGAGGGTTTGGTCCCCATCACGAACTGCGAGAGGACGCACCCGTGCTCCTCGATCTGTTTCATAAGGTCCGCGTTCTGCGGTGGGTACACGACATCGACGCCGCATCCCAAGACCGCGACCGTCCGTCCGCCCACTTCGATGGCGCCGCGATGCGCCGCCGTGTCAATGCCGCTCGCCATGCCGCTGACGACCGTGATGCCGCGCGCAGCCAGATCGCGGCCAAGGTTTTCCGCCACGCGCAGTCCGTACGGCGTAGCGCGGCGCGTACCGACGATCGCGATACAATGCTCGTCGGAACTGCGCAATTCGCCCCGGACAAACAGCAGCAACGGCGGATCGTAGATCTCCGCGAGCCGAACGGGATAGTCCGGGTCCTCGAGCGTGAGCAATCGCACGCCGAGCGCATCCATTTGCCGTTCCTGCCCGTCCACATCGACCGCATCGGCATATTGCGCGATACGTTCGGCCAGCGACTTTCCAACGACCTCTGCGATCGCCGCGCGCGAGGCGCGCAGAACCTGGCCGGGACTGTGGAACCGCGAGAGCAACTGGATGAAATACGTCGTGCCGACGCCCGGCACCATCGTCAGCCGCAGCCAGTCGCGTTGTTCCGGAGTCAGTCCCATGGCATAGCGCTCACAACCCGTGAAAAAGCCGAACGGCAACGCGCCCTGTAGGTCCCACTTATCAGCGGGATCCTCGGCGCGCCAACCCACCCTATCTGCGTCCTATCCATGCACCCATATTACCGGCATGCAACGAATCCAGTCAACGCGCGCGTCTCTCCCTCAACTCTACCGTCTGACCCCTTGAGGCGCGGACCGTTGTTTCATATAATTCAGGGGAATCTTTTGCTACGGCGTATCAACGCGGAATCGGATTTGCGATTCTTGGAGGATGTACGATGGGAACGTTCAAATTGGGGTATATCGGCGCAGGGTTTATCGCAAAATTCCAGATGAAGGCGCTGCAATCCGTGCGGGGCATCGACCTCGTCGGCGTGACCGCGCTCAAGGGCGCGGAAGAATTGGCCGCCTCTGCAAGAAGTAACGGCGTGGGCGACTGCAAGGTCTATCCGTCCATACTCGAACTGTGCAACCATTGCGACGCCGTCGCCGTCTTCGCACCGAACTTCGCGCGCATCGAGATTGTCGAACAAATCCTCGAAGCCGTGAAGGCGGGCGCGCCGCTCAAGGGCGTCATCTGCGAAAAACCGTTGGGACGCACCGTCGCTGAGGCCAAACGCCTCGTCGAACTGGGCAAGGCGATGAAGCTTCCGACGGCGTACTTCGAGAATCAGATTCACATGAAAGCCATTACGGCACAACTCGCGCAACTCGCGCCGCAGCAGCGGTCGATGGGTCCATTCATGTTGGCGCGCGCTGCGGAGGAACACGCCGGGCCGCACGAAGGCTGGTTCTGGGATCCGACGAAACAGGGCGGCGGTGTGCTGTGCGACATGGCGTGCCACTGCATCGCGGCGTGCTGGTACGTGTTGACGCCGCTGGGCAAACCGGTCGATTTCCTGCAACCGGTATCGGTGACCGCCGACACGGCGTTGCTGAAATGGGGCCAGCCGCAATGGCGCAAGCGCCTCTTGGACAAAATGGGCGTGGACTACGGCAAGGTCCCGGCGGAGGATTTCGCGACCGGCCTTGTCACGTTTCGCAATCCGGAAAATGGGCAGTTGGTCAGAGGCCAGTTCACGAGTTCGTGGATGTACGACAAGCAGGGTCTGCGCCTGTCGATGGACGCGCTAGGACCGGGCTATGCCTTCGAGTTGAACAGTCTCCAGACGCCGTTGCAAATCTTCATCGGCGACGAGGCGGCCGATGCCGTGGCCGACGCCGAAACCGCGCTCGAAAAGTCGACCGCCAGCCGCGGGTTGCTGGCCATCGAACCGAACGAAGCCGATTTGTACGGGTACACGGACGAACACATCGACGCGTGCCGCGCGTTCGCGGCGGGTAAGGACGCCAAGCTGAACTGGGCGTACGGACTCGAAGTCACGAAGCTGTGCCAGGCCGCCTACATGGCTGCCGAACGCGGTAAAACTCTCGACTTGACCTGTCCGCAGGTGCAGAAGGATCTCGATGGCTACGTATCGCTGATCGCCCAAGGCCGCGGCGGCGAAATCCTGTTTGGGAAAAGGCTGTAGGCTATCGCCTGTAGGAAGGATGAACCTAAAATGGCAATTGGAATTCAGAATACAGGAGTCAGAATTCAGAATGGCAACAGGTTACGGTATCTTTCGCCGCGTCACCTAAACGGATTTGTTTGCTTTTCCGAAGAATTGTGCCGCTCCTTTGTATAAGGTCCTCTCTGTGATCTCCGTGTCTCCGTGCGAGAGCATTGGACGCAGATGCACCTATCGGTTGTCGCGGATCGAAAGGGATGTTGTCATGGAGCAGAGGCCGCAATGCGCTATTACGCCGTAACGTTCAGATGCTGGCCGATGTCGGGATCGATTGTGGCGCTCTGGATGAGTTGAATGGCGGCTTGCCCCAACATGTCCTGTACATCGAGACTTTTTCTCGCGACAGCGGCCTGAAAGGAGCTTTGGACGCGCGTCGTCTGGAGTGCCGTATTGATAGCGCCGATGGCGATTTCCGCGAACATGGTTTCGCCCTACGCCTTGACGTCCAACCGGCGGCCAACATGCTGGTCTGCCGATTGCGCGGTCGGTTTCTGCGGGCGCGCCTGTTCATTTCGCGCGACCGGACGTGGACGCCGTACCGTGCCCGGCGTCTGAGCCTTGCTGACCTGCACGGGGTTGCTGGTCGGCCCTACTCCATTAACGGCCATATCTGGTTCCTCTCGCCTTACGGTCTTGCACGTGTATTATATCACAAAACTGAATGTGCTGCGTCGCGCTACTTCGAGCCTGATTCCGCCGTTGGCTCCAATGCGTAACCGACGTCTTTCAACATAACCTCGCTGCATTGTGCGAAGTCGTCGTCGAACATACGCTTGACGGCTTGAATGGCATCGGTGTCATACGTCGCGATGGCTGATTCGGTGTAATATTTCTCGGAGGTAAAGGTCGCATTGTACGAGCCAACCGCCGCGACCACATCGTCGACCAGGAATCCTTTCGCGTGCATGGGCGCATTGCCCGAATACTCGAAGATCCGCAGGCCCGCTTCGAGTAACGGCCGGTACTGTTTTTGCGTCAAGTAGTAAATGAATCCGCCGCCGATCGGGATCATCTTCATATTGCGCTTCGAGTTGGTCATCAGGCGCACATCCACGCCGCGCTTCGCCGCATCGAACAGCGCCTGCTTCTGCACCGGCGCGGGACGGATCGAGATGCTCTGCCAGTAGATGTGCGACTTCGCACGGTCCATGGTCTCCTTGAAGAACGGTGTCATGTGCGCGACGCCGCCGTTTTCATGCGGTTGCTGATACAAAAAGCGCGTCAGTTTGCGCACGCGGCGTCCGTATGGCGCTTGCGGGTCGGGCGAGATGAAGTCCTCGTACCGCAGGTCCGCCGGAAACATGAGTTGCGCATACGCCGCCTCCAAATCGCGGTCAGCGGTATCGAATGCTTCCTTGCCCGCGTCGCGATTCCACCGTTTTGCGAACTCGGCATCCATGATTGCCGCCTGTGGACCTTGCACGTAGATGTCCGTGTCGCGCCAGGCTACCTTCGCATCGGTCCCGCCGCGTTCGTACCGCGCGCTCCAATTCATGCCGCCGGCAAGGGCTTCCTTGCCGTCAACCACGAGATACTTGTCGTGGAGGTGTTTTTTCCAAAAGTGCGTGGGATCGGGAAGAATGACCTCGGACACCGTCCCATATTTCTCGACCTCGATCCCGTTGTTTTTCATTTGCTTGTAGAACGGCATGTTGCCCAACGCGTACGTGCCGAAGACGATTATCTTGACGTCCAGGCCTTCGCGTTTCTTGCGGACGAGTAGGTCGGCGAGTTTCTTGTTCGTATCGTCTTTGGTGATGTACATCGTCGTAAAATGAATGGATTTGCGCGCCTCCTCGAGCATGCGCCAGCGCACCGGATACGACGCCGTGCCGTTCACAAGCACTTGGATGTCGTCGCTAACGGTCAGGACGCTGTCGGTCGCACGGTTCAATTCGCGCTGGAATGCGGGTTCGAGGATCGGGTGCAACGGCGGCAACGCGTCGTCCGCCCGCGCAACGCCGCACAGTATCAGGAACAAGACGATGTATATTCGTTGTTTTGTACAAAGACGGAACATGGCAAGTCCCATAGATTTGCGGCCAAGAGTGCCGGTACCATAGCATAGGCGTCGGTGGAAAACCATAAACCTAAAGAAAGCAGTTAGAATTCAGGAGTCAGAATTCAGGAGTGAACGAACGGTGGCGGCAGCGCCATTCTAAATTCTGACTCCTGACTCCTGAATTCCTTGGTGTTTTGAATTCTATATTCCTATTGGCTTTTCTAGGACAAACAGGAGTTGCTGCGATGATCGTTCAATGTCTTCTTGGGATCGTGGCGTTATACTCGGCGGTCCCCGCCGAGGCGCCGTCACCCACAGTGACGCCGGTATTCGAGACCGATGCCGCGCATGCCGGCGCGCCGATTCGCGTGTTCGTTCAAGTCGCGTTCGGCGCGGGATGGCACGTCAACGCGCACAAGCCGAACGACGAATATCTGATCCCCACAGACTTGAAACTCAGTCCGGTTCCCGGCATGACCGTTCGCGAAATTGCCTATCCCGAACCCGTCAAGATCGTCCTCGAAGGCGCCAACGAAACCCTCGCCACATACGGTCCGGCATTTGCCATCGACGTCACGATCGATATCGCCGAGGACGTCAAGCCGGGCGACTACATCGTGCAGGGCGTTCTGCAATACCAGGCGTGCGACAAGAAACAATGTTATCCACCTAACACGGTTTCCATAGCTCTGCCAATCAAGGTAGTTCCCGCGAGCCAGGCACTCGTATCCCAACCCTCCGAAGTTCCGAAGGGATCGATTACGAGCACGACCGTCTCAAATCTCAAATCTCAGATCTCAGATCTCAAATCTCAAATCCCCCAAACCCCAAACCCCAAACCCCAAACCCCAAACCCCAAAACAAGCGACTGGCAACCGCTCGCAAATTCGTTCGCAGTCGCGGGCGACGCGTCGGGCTATATGAACGCCTCGGACTTCATCGCGTTCCTCGATAACGCGGAAAGCGGCCATGGCGCAGACGGAAACAATCCACTTGCGAACAAGGCCGGCTGGCTCGTGGCATTGTTCGCGCTCACGGGCGGACTGTTGCTCAACTTTACGCCGTGCGTGTTGCCGCTGATCCCGATCAACCTCGGCATCATCGGCGCGGGCGTCAAGGCCGGTTCGAGGTCGCGCGGATTCCTGCTCGGCGGCGCATACGGCGCGGGGATCGCGCTGACCTACGGCGTGCTCGGATTGGTCGTCATTCTCGGCGTGTCCAAGACCTTCGGCGCGATCAACGCGACCCCGTGGTTCAACGCGGCCATCGCCGTCATCTTCGTCATGCTCGCCCTGGCAATGTTCGACGTGTACCTCATCGACTTCACGCGATTCCAGACGCGCCTCGGCCTCAAGAAAAAAACGGGCGGCAGCTTCGTCACGGCGATTTTGATGGGCGCGGTTTCCGCACTACTCGCCGGGGCATGCGTCGCGCCGGTGATCATCTCGACCATCGTCTACGCGCAAGACCGTTACGCCAACGGCGTATTGGCGGCATTGTTTTTACCGTTCCTCGTCGGCATCGGCATGGCCCTGCCATGGCCCCTGGCCGGTGCCGGCCTGTCGTTCCTGCCCAAGCCCGGCGCATGGATGGTCCGCGTCAAATACGCATTCGGCGTGCTGATCCTCATCTTCGCAGCGTACTACGCCCACCTAGCCTACGGCCTCATACGCGAACAGCATGCCGCCAGCGGACAGGAATTGGCGGGGTGGACGCCATCGCTAGCCGAAGGACTCGCCCAAGCCCAACGCGAAAAGAAACCCGTCCTAATCGACTTCTGGGCGACATGGTGCAAGAACTGCACCATGATGGACAAAACCACGCTACGAAATCAGCAAGTCCAAACCCATCTAGCCAACTACGTCAAGATCAAATTCCAAGCCGAACATCCCGGCAACCCCGCCACCCGCGAAGCCATGGAGCATTTCGAGGTAGTTGGCCTGCCGACGTATGTCGTCCTGAAACCCAGGTAAGAAAGCGCATCTATCTCCTTGTTTGGATAACCATTTGGACCAAGACCTCATAGATCTTGGCCTGAAGGTCTTCGTCGGCCGTTCGGGCTTCGATCAACTCGCGTAGGCGTTGGTTTCGTTGCGCAAGGAATTGCTCGTAACTCGCGCGCAGTCGTTCGCATTCGGTCTTGTCGTGAGGGACACGAGTAAAGAGGCGTCTTTCGGAATTGGCCACCAAGGCAAAAAGATGTTCTTGTCCCGGAATTCTCATCTCAATCAAGCCGAGAGTCCTCTTCTTCGGCGTCATGAACCGCACACCGTGAGGAATCAGCATGTCCGAATAGACTTCGGCCGTCCCCTCAAGCGGCACTTCATACGTATCGTAAGGCTGCAAGCGGTCAATGAAATGATCGTCATAGCGCCGAAGCAATTGGCCCTCACGGTCAAAGATTTCCTCATACACCTGCAAGGCGATATCGGCGGCACTCGCGGGATCCTTCCGATTTGCCTTTTTCTTGTTTTCGATAGCCTTTTCTTCTTTCTGGCGCGTCCATTCAAAGAACTCTCGCAAGTAAGCGTAGAGTTCATCAATCAGGCGTTGCCGTTCTCTCTTGGACTTGACGCCCAACATCTCGAGCACGGCGTCATCAAGTTCCCGTCTATCGGGCATATCGAGTTCACACGCGTCAGACAACCTAGCGAGTTGGTCCGTCTTTCTTGCCTGCGTGTAAGCCATTTCGCGCATACGGCGTTCAGACAGTAATTGAAGAGGCTTGCGCTTTCTTGACGCTTGAAACGCAAGCACGATTCTCTTCAGTAGCTTCTGCGCTCCTTTCCTCGGATCGGGGACAAGCATCATGTTCACGTCTACAACCATTGTGCTCCAGTTGCCTTCATTTCCAACTGGCCGCCCGAATTGCAGAGAAGAGAGCAGTACCCACGTTGAGTTGAGTATCCCACCCCAAAGATCGGGATCGCTATACTCCTCTCGCGGGTAGATTTCATAAAGGCGGCAGTTTGCTATGAGGCGTTCAGGATTTGCGGGTGCGATGTGCCGGTACTGCCGTTCCTTGGGCCACAAGGCCGGTGCCCTGTCGTGGCCTGTCAAGTCGTACCACTCCTTGTCTTCTGTGACACGCGCCGCACAGGTAGCCCCCAGATTGTACCCTTGCTTTTCTCCCCATAGGATGTACTTGAGAACGTGCGTTCCTCTCAATTCGCGCTTTCTCTTGTCAACAAGCAGGATACAACGCGAGCAATCGTCAGGTTCCACGGAAAAACCATCTACTTCCATCAGACTGTGTAGCTCCGGTTCCAGGTACTGAGCTTCAATCGCACGAATCTCGCCGCGTCCTTCGCCACACGAGACCAGTTTTACATGCCCCGATTCCACTTGCTGACGTTTGACGCCGTACGCGATCTCAAAATCGGCAGGCAATAGGTGCGATTGAAGACATTCCTCGCTACAATCCTTCGGGAAGAAGAAACAGTCCTTGCCGGATTTTACACCGAAACGGACTTCAGCAATATCTCCTAGGGGGGTGAGCTTGTCACCCAAACGTTCTAACAATTGAAACCATAGATCGGGCGCTCTGAGATGTATGCCCCACTTGCCGCCGAAATATCCGTTCACCCCGTTTTGATCTTCGCTATCGTCGTCTTCGGAAACTTCGGCCTTTCCTATTATGACGCCGAGTTGAACGCCTTGCCGCCAGAGATCGCCTTGCCTGACCAAACGGGCACGGTAACGCCTGTTGACGGTGTTGGCGGTCAGGAAAAGCACTTCATCGCGGAACTGGTTTGCCGACGAAATGGCGCCGATGGTCGTGCCGTCATGTGCGAGTATTTCCGCAACGGGGCGGCGGATCTGAACAAAGCGCACAATGTTATTCATTCGTTCGGTGTCGTCCCGTTGCTTGCGCAGAATCGTTACCGTCGTGGCTACGCGCGCACCGACAAACCACGGTTCATCAAAACTTTCAAAGACGGCGATGATCTCGAAATTGCGGAGAATCCAATCTTGCAGACGGAAACCGTATTCCACATCAAGCCATTGGCTAGACGTAAGCAGGCACAGGTAACCGTTGTCCTTGAGGAATTTCGCCGCATGCGGCCAAAAGTAGCAGTGAATATCGCTGCGCCCGGATAAGATCGCGGCGCTTTCGTCATACACCAGTTTCAGGTAGTAGTCTTTGGTTCCCGGACTAGGCGGTTTTCCTGCTGCCTTTTGGATTTCTTCTTGCCGGACATAGGGTGGATTGCCCACCACGGCATCCAGCAGCGGGATAGCCACATCCCGATGCTGAATCTTGCCCAGTCCCGTGCTCTTCGTTCGCTTCGGCAAGACGACGAAGGTTCTGTCTGGCGCAACGTCAAAGAAGTCACTCCGCAGAATCTGCGGGTAGTTTTCATCATTAACGAGGTCGCGCGTTGCCAAGTTGATCGTGGTCAAATGCGTGGCGAAGTGAGAAACGTCCACGCCATAGAGATCGGCAAGGTGTTGCCCGTGAGAACGGGTTGGGGCCAGCTCCTTCTTGCGCGCATAGGCCCGGACAAGGAATGTGCCGCCGCCGCACGCAGGGTCCATAAGCGTTTCACTGCCGTCTTGAATGCAGAAACTGTTGATAAGATCCACGATTTCAACGCGCGTATAAAACTGTCCATATTTGTGCCGCTCTTCGGGAGCGATGAGGCGCTCGAAAATACTGCCGATGATTTCGTAATCGAGTTTTGAGAAGTCGAATTCGTGAATCTGGTTGATCAAGACGCGCCAATGAACCACGGCGTTGTCCGAGTAGAAGGGAATGCGGTTGCCGATGGAATAATGGTCTTCGCCGAAGACGGTTTCATAGTCCCCGGTCACTTCCTTGGCTTTGGCAAAGTAACCATCGAGGAGACTCATCAAGCTTTCGCCGGTATCGATGTGATCGGGTACGGCAAGTCTTTCCATTTCCTTGCTGTGTCGTTTCAGCAGGGCCTCATAGAAAACAAGCCTGTTGACGAGCGCGTAGCATGCGAATTTCGACGCCCGTTCAAGGTTATCACGGATTCCTTCGGCGTCATCGTAGATGACCCACCCCTGATCGTCACGCATCCACCGGTCAAGTTCCGCCTTGGGCTGTCTTTTCCCATAACGTACCGCCAACTCTTCGATGGTCATCAAGATCGGCATACTCAAGGAAGATTCCAAGGCTTCGACGAATTTTTCATCGGGAGACTTGAAGCCAATAGGAGAAGTGCCGCGAAGGATTTTTGCGAATTCATAAATGAACGTTGCAAGCCAACGGTGAATGTCCGTGACGATCATGGGGTTATCAAACTGGCTCTCGCGGTTGATGTTCACAACAACCCACGACTTATAATTGCGATCCGCCAAGGTGGTCTTGTCGGGCGTCGTTTCCCATAATACGCATTGGTTGACGTTCCACGTGAAGAAGAATCGGGCTTGGGCGCGTTGCGCCTTCTTCCGCGCGTCGTCCACCACGGCGTTGATAAATGGGCTACTGCCGTCCTTTTGGTAAGGCAACTTGACTTCCCCTGTCAAACATACCCGGCGTTGTCTGTCAAGGAGGGTCAGATCACGCCTCTTTTGCGAACCCGTACCGCGTTGCTCGCATTTGGCGCGGCTAAACGGCAGATCCGGGTCTCTGGCAAGGATTTCGTTGATCCAGCTTGCCACATCCGCCGTGAATTCCCATTCGTTCATATTGACTCCCGCCTCGCGTTCGGCCAGTGCGTGTCCACGTCGTGAGCATCCTCGGTTTCCGATATATCAAGACGTACGCAGAGGATTCTTGCATGCACACTGTAGTACGCGGCGCCTCCTTAACTCAAGATGATGCCGTCGGCACAAACGAACATCTACAGGCGCCGGAAGCCACGGGTATGGAAACTTACGCGCGCCAAGGGCGCTCGCGTTTGACGTCTGCCAAGACTTTCTTGGCGATGGCGGCGTCTTCGGCGACTTGGAAGTCGAACATGCCTACGCAGATGAAGTCGGCGCCGTGGTCGAAGGCGTAGCGGAATCCGTCTTCGGGCTGGATCGCGCCTGCGGCCAGCACTTTGAACGCGATCCACGGTTTCTCGACGGCCTTCATGGTTTCGATGGTCTTTTCGGGGTCGTAACACCAGAAGTTGTCGTGGGTGTCTTCGACGACTTCAGTGGTCTGGTCGGGGCGTCGCGCGGACCAGTAGTTGCCAGAATGGAGCGTCTTGACGTAGAAATCGGGGTTGACGCCGGCCTTTTCGCATTCGACGACGACCTCGAGCGAATGACATCCAACGCCGGCGGGGACGCCGCATTCCTTGACAAATTCGACGGTCTTCGCAATCGTCTCGATATGTCCCGATTTGAGGAGGCGGTCGCCGACATTGCCTTGGATGTAGACCATACTAGCGCCGTTATCGACGGCGGCTGTCGCGCCCGTCTTGAAGTCGTCCGGGTTCGGATGCGTTTCCGAAATCCACTGAATCTTCCCACCGCGTTCGTGCCAGTAGCGGGTGATTACCGGGCCTGACACGGGATTGGTCAGTATCGTGTTGACGCCGTGTTGTTCGCAGACCTGAAGCGTTTCCATGATCTTGTCGTCGGTGTTGTAGGCTTTGAACAGTCGCGAAGTGTAGATGAGGTCGCGGCTATGCGCCCAGCCGCCGATCAGATTGCCGCCGCAAATGACGCGGCTGATGGACAGGTCTTTGATCTTGCCCGTCGGCAGCGCCTGCTCGGGTTTGACCGGCTTGCCGGGCGTGTCGGGCGCCTGGGCCAGTTGCATCAGGAAGGCGTGTTCCTCGGGGCCAACGCCCGAAACCATCCCTGCGGCCATTGCGCCTTTCAGGAAACCTCTACGTCCTACTTTTCGACTCATGGCAAGCTCCTTATGGCCCGTCGGATTATTCCAAGCGTGTATCTTACGCGGCGTGCGACGTGGTCATCAAATCGGACGGGAAATGCAGAATTCAGCAGTCTGAATTCAGAAAACAGTGGAATTACACATGAGGCTTGGCAACATTTTGCGCTCACCCAACGGATGAATCCGTAACCTGTGCCATTCTGAATTCTGACTGCCGTTTTTAGCCTCATCACAGTTAGATGCGTTTGCCTTGCGAAGTGCATCCGTACTGGCGGCGATGGGGTTGGTCGTGGTAGGCTTTAGGTTGTACGTTGGTATCTGATGGGGAGGCTTCATCCATGGCTTTGAATGCGCCCGTGCGCGACGATGGTCGCGACAGTCGCCATTGGTGGTGGTTGCTTCTGGTTCTCCTGCTCGCCCTGGCGCTTCGGCTCGTTCGTTTAGGCACGTTCGCTTATTGGCACGACGAGGTTCACAACCTGATCGCCAGCGAAGATCTGTATGCCCTCGTCTTTCACGGCAATCTGGTCTCTAACCATCCGCCCGTGCCTTACATCCTCGTGGCGTTCTGGCGCGCGATTGGTATGGGTGGAAACGAATGGACGATGCGGCTGTTGCCGGTCATTTTTGGGGTAGGATGCGTCGCCGCCGTTTACGCACTGGGTCGCCGACTGTTGGGCGAGCGCGCTGGAATCTGTGCGGCGTTTTTGCTGGCAATCTCGCCTCTGCATTTGCATCACTCACAGGATCTGAAGGAATACATCTACCTTCCTTGCGTCGCAGCAGTGATGGTTCTTTGGTTCTACCGGGCAATGGACTCGAACCGGATGCGCGACTGGCTGATCTACGGCGTGCTTGCGGGTCTCGCGTGCTACACGGAAATCTTCGTAGGGCCTTTGCTGGTCGCCATCAATTTATGGGCCGTGTTCCAGGCGGGATCGAAGCGCGGCCTCTGGCGGGGATGGCTTACGGGAAATGTACTTGGCGCGTTGCTTTTTCTGCCGTGGCTCGGCATCATGTGCCAAAAAGCGGGCAAAACGATGATCGACGCCACCAACTGGTGGGTGCCGCCGCCAAGTTTGATCGGCGCGGGTTTCTACTTCAAAGCGGTTGCATTCGGTTACACGGCCGTCAAGCCGTGGTTCCAGGTTGCCTTTTTCCTCTACCTCGTGCTCGTCACGCTAGGTTTTGTCCAGGCCTTTCGTGTGAATCGGAAGGGTGCATTACTGCTCGCGATGTGGGCGGTCATTCCTGTTGGAATTATCTATGGCGTTTCACTGATAACGCAAAGCGTCTTCCTAATCAGAGCCATGCTTCCGTACACGATAGCCCTCTACCTTCTTGCGGGTGCGGGCCTTGCTTACTTGCGGCCACGGTGGGTCCAAGCGGGGATGCTCGGCCTTGTTTGTGTCGTCGCGGGCGTAGGACTCTTCCACGAATATAAGCGAGACTATCCACCTCTCGATTTTCCGCACCGGCCGGGGACACATCCCCCGCGAGATTACTCCGGTACCGCAAAGTATATTTTGGCACACTGGCAAGATGGCGACATCGTCGTACATTGCACCGATGCCACGTGGCTGCCTTTCTATTGGTATGGATTCCGCGGGATGCCGAGTTACTTCGGGGGACTTGGTACGCAGTTCATCGAAGGGATCAAAATAGGCAATCCGCGCAACTCGTGGGATCCACTCCTCGATAATTATTGGCCACAAGAACCGCAGGGAGTGGTGCCCGGCGCAAAACGCATTTGGTTCGTGTTCGCCGAATGGGAACGCAAATACCTTTGCGGTAACGCGATGAACATGTATCGCTGGTTGGACGCACACTTCACTGAAATCGAGAACCACGCGTTCCATGGAATCGATGTCCTCCTATACATGCCGCCGGAATCGGTTACGCCCATAACGCGCGATGAGGACGACGGCGTGTCCGTCGTTATCACCCATGCTGGGGACATACAGGGGGCCTATCGGAAGACACAGCCGGATTGCGGAGTTGTGGCCAGGCCCATCGAGGAACGCCGCGGACGCCTGACCTTGGCCTTTGATGACGAGTCGCGCGGCTCGGCAGTCCGGCTTGCCGGCGTCGCCCGCCCCATACGAACCGTGGGCTTCGCAGTCGAGAACCGTGCGCCCGACGCCGTCGAATGCCGTATCGAGTGTATGCCGTCGGACGCCCTGATCGAGTTGGCGTCTCTGTTCGAGGCCAATCCAAAATCCGATGCGTGGAACGTGCGGCCTCTGTACAATTGCACTCCGCCGCCGCAAGATTATAATTTGTGGGAACTGAGTGCAAATCTGATCGAGGGGCCTGCGTCCATGACCGGAGAGGTCCGGCTGCCGCTTGGCGATTACAGCACCTTCCTTTACTCCTTGGCCGTTCCCGGGGATGTCGCCCTTGAGCGAGCGCTCATCGACCTTCGTGTTGGAGACACGCGTGTCTTCACACCGACGCCGGTTCCGATCCGAGGACCATACCGTTGGGTCTGGCTGAAAACCGCCAATGTTCACACCGACGGCCGCCCTGCGACGATACGTCTCGAAGGCGAACCATTGCAGGGATGCAAAAACGGTTGGGCTAACCTGGGATATCTCGCCCTGGTACGGCGCACATCCGTGGCGAATCAGGACAATCCTGCCTGGGCAACCTCGTTGACCATCCCGGCCCGCACCACCCAACACTGGACAATGCAGATCGACGAAGACGTCAGCCGTGTCGACATCTGGGTGTTCGAGTCTGGACAGGACGCTAAAGGGTACCGGATCTTCCGCACGTTCCGCTAGGTACACCGCTCAGTCTGGCGCCTCGATGGAATTCATGCACACCCAAAGCGTCAATTGCGCCGCGAGAACCGAAGAAAGGCCGTCCATGAACGAGTATCCCATGCAGGCGATCGCGCCGACCGTGGCACGACTGTTGAATGTGCCCGCGCCGGAGAAGGCCGAGGCGGAGGCCATCGACATTGTCATGCGCGACTTGACCGGCGTACCGCGCGTGGCGGTGCTGGGCATCGATGCCCTGGGCTTGGCAATTTACCAATATTGGCACGCGAAGATGCCCATCATGGCCGCACTCGAACGGCAGGCCTTCGCAACCCTTCGCTCGATCCCCATCAGTAAGACCTGCATCAATTTCGGATGCATGGTCACCGGCGCTTCGATGCACGTGCACGGCGCCGTCACGAGGGATACCCCATTTCAGTGCGAGACCATCTTCGACGTGTTGCGACGGCATGGTAAACGCGGCGCCGGTCTCGGACGAAAAGGCTGGACCGGCCATGAACTCCTCGGACGCCACGCCGACATTACGACGGGCGGCGCGGCACAAGACGACCCGGCAGTCGAGGCATGCGCGCATCGCATCATCCACGAACAGACTCCCGATTTCCTCATCGTACAATACGGGCTCACCGACGAAACCTTCCATCGACACGGCCCATACGCACCACAAAGCGCCGAAGCAATCATCGCGGCGGACGCGTGGCTCGAACGAATGGCCGCCTCGCTACGCGACGCATCCTATGGCATCATACTCCTCGCCGATCACGGCCAGCACACTATCCAACCAGATGAAGACAACCGACTCGGCGCACACGGCGCCGACGCGGACGAAGATTGCGTCGTCCCCCTGATCTGGACGCGATGATATAACCCTAAACCTAAATTTTGGCAGTTGACACAGAAGAGCATCGCCTGCCTTTTTTATGTTTAGCCTAGAAACGGCAGTTGAACCACGAATCACACGAATCACACGAATGAATCAGCGCTTTATCTCATTGAGGCAAAACGCCCAACAAAACTTCCGAGAAGCG
>CAIYET010000537.1 GCA_903925285.1 Candidatus Hydrogenedentota bacterium
AACCCCAAACCCCAAACCCTCCTTTTCATCCTTCATCCTTCATCCTTTCGCGATCCGCCATAGGCGCGCCACGGATTCAGTTGTCGTGCGGAGCAACTCGTGCGCGCGGGCCATCGAATCTTCGCGCGATATCGGTGCGTCGGCTATTGCGAACATGGCGTCGATACCGATGTCATACAGTTGTTCGAAGCCGGGTCCGAGCGCGCCGGCAAACGCAATCGCCGGGACGCCTCGTTGCCGCGCCAATCGCGCTACGCCGGCCGGCGTCTTGCCGTAAACGGTCTGGCCGTCCAAGCGCCCTTCGCCGGTAATTACCAGATCCGCCCCCGCGATGCGTTCGCTCAACCCGCACGCGTCTGCCACCAACGCCACGCCCGATTCGAGCCGTGCACCCGCGAACGCGACCAAGCCTGCGCCCAGACCGCCCGCAGCGCCCCCGCCGGGCAGCGCCAAGACGGCCATACCCATTTGCGCCTCGACGATCTCCGCGAAATGGCACAACGCCGTATCGAGTTCCTCGATGGCCTCCGCCGTGGCCCCCTTTTGCGGACCGAACATGAACGACGCACCCGTCGGACCGCATAGCGACGCCTGCACATCGCACGCAACGCGAATCGTGCAACTGGCCAATCCCGGATGCCTGCCGGAAATATCGATACGCGCCAATCGCGCCAATGCCGCGCCGCCCGGTGGAAGCTCCGCGCCGTCCGCGTCGCGCAACGAGTAGCCGAGCGCCTGTGCCATGCCCGCGCCCGCGTCGTTCGTCGCGCTGCCGCCGATACCGACGATCATCCGAGTAGCGCCGCGTTCGAGCGCGTCGCGGATCAGATCGCCCGTCCCGCGCGTGGTCGTCATGCGCGGATCGCGCCGTTCGGGCGGAACAAGCCCCAATCCCGACGCCGTGGCCATTTCGATGACCGCCGTAGTCCCATCGCCCAGCACGCCGTACGCCGCTTCGACGCGTTCGCCCAGCGGTCCAGTCACGACAACGGACCGTTTCATGCCCCCCGTCGCCGACACAAGCGCGTCAACCGTCCCTTCGCCTCCGTCGGCCATCGGGACAAGATCCAACTCGGCATCCGTAAACACCGCGCGCCATCCTTCCGCAATCGCCCGGCACACGTCCGATGCGGAAAGACATTCCTTGAAAGAATCCGGCGCAATCACCACTCGCATCAAGAACATCCTTAATGTGAAGATATCCAATGGTAGGAAAACAACACATGATGGGTCAACTACCAAGACGTTCCAAGCGATCGCGCTTTCTACCGCGCCAAAATAATAGTAATATTGAAAAGCAACCCAGCGACCTGGACTTTCCAACCTTCCTTCATCGGAAGCGGCTCAAACAATCCGGTATGGGGGGCGTCCAAGGCGCATGGGAGCAACACACCGCCGCGCAATCACAAAACCGGACGCAGGCACCAGACTGGAGACTGAAAACACACAATCTCAAGAGCCTCTTGCAGAACCTCTTTGGCCGCGAGGATTGATTCGCGTTCATTCGCGGTTAGAGTCAAGAGACAAGGCACCGCGAATGAACGCGAACCAAGAAAACAAAAGAGAGCACTCTTGCAAAACCTAGGCTGTATCGTAGCGCAGGCGTCTGGCCTGCATGGATGTCAACGATATTTCACAGGGTTCTGCAAGAGGCTCTCAAATCCAAAATCTACTCGACCGATTCGTCTGTCTTTTCAGCTTCCGCCTCGACGGGTATCTCGGCTTCCACCTCGAC
Organism: Candidatus Hydrogenedentota bacterium; assembly: GCA_903925285.1. Classification (GTDB taxonomy): domain Bacteria; phylum Hydrogenedentota; class Hydrogenedentia; order Hydrogenedentales; family SLHB01; genus DSVR01. The sequence continues at coordinate 1,736 of CAIYET010000537.1, forward strand.
GGGTATCTCGGCTTCCACCTCGACAGGTATCTCGGCTTCCACCTCGACAGGTATCTCAGCTTCCACCGCGACAGGTATCTCGGCTTCAACCTCGACAGGTATCTCGGCTTCCACCGCGACAGATTCCTCCGCCTGCGCTGCATTGCCCTGGCTGGCCAACTGGGCGCTCACGACCGCCATCAGTTCATTGGCCGCGTCCGCCAAGCTGCGCCCGGCCTGCAACATCGACCGCGGAATCGAATCGCCGACGATATCGCCGACATTCACGCTCTGTTCGCGTCCGGTCTGGCCGTATTGCGACTGGGCCTGGGTGTCGATATCGCGCTGATATTCGCGAATGCTCAACGCAATCTTGCGTTCGATAGGATCGATCCCGATAACCTTCGCAGTGACCTTATCGCCCACGGACAGAACGTCTTCCGGCTTCGCGATACGGTCCGGCGAAACCTCGCTGACGTGAATCAGGCCTTCGATACCGTTCTCGAGCCGCGCGAACGCGCCGAAACTCACGAGCTTGGCAATTTCGACCTCGACATGCGAACCGATCGGCGTGCTCTCGATCACCGCTTCCCATGGGTCACGTTCGAGCTGCTTCAAGCCGACACCTATCTTCTCGTTCTGCGGATCGATACTCAAGATCTTGACCTCGAGTTCCTGGCCGCGCTCGATCATTTCGGACGGATGGCCTACCTTCTTGGTCCACGAAATATCGCTCACGTGCAAAAGCCCGTCGATGCCTTCCTCGATCTGGACGAAGGCGCCGTAATCCGTCAGGTTGCGCACGACCCCCTTCACCACCGAACCAATCGGATAACGCTGGCCGAGTTCCATCCACGGATTGGGCAGCGTCTGCTTCACGCCCAGCGCAATCTTCTCCGCTTCCGGATCCACGCTCAACACCATAACGTCCACTTCTTGATCGAGCGTCAAGATCTCGTTCGGATGACGCACGCGCCGCGTCCAGCTCATCTCGCTGACGTGAACCATGCCCTCGATGCCTTCCTCGAGCTGCACGAATGCACCGTAGTCGGTCATACTGACCACGCGGCCCCGCTGCACGCCGCCCACCGGATACCGCGACGACGAGGACTTCCACGGGTTCTGAGTCTTCTGCTTGAGGCCGAGACTAATGCGCTCGGACTGCGGATCGAAGTTCAGCACAACGACCTCGATCTTCTGGCCAACCGATACGGCCTGCGACGGATGCTTCACGCGGCCCCAGGACATGTCCGTAACATGCAACAGCCCGTCGATGCCGCCAACGTCGATAAACGCACCGAAATCGGTGATATTCTTCACTTCGCCCTTGATGGTCTGGCCGATCTGAATAGTCGTCAACAGACGATTCTTCTCATCCGCACGCTGCTCCTCGATCAACTTGCGCCGGCTCACGACCACGTTGCGACGCCTTTTCGTCAGCTTGATGATCTTCAACTGCATCGACTGGCCGATGTACCGTTCCAAGTCCCCCGTCGGCCGCCACGTCAACTGGCTCGCCGGCATGAACGCATCGATCCCGATATCGACCTTCAACCCACCTTTTACCCGCCGAACGATCCGGCCTTCAATAACGCCATCCTCTTCATATACCCGCTGGATAAGCGTCCAATTTTTAATGCGATCCGCCTTCAGCTTCGACAGCACCGGCATGCCGCTCTCGTCTTCTGGACGTTCGATATACACATCGAACACATCCCCGACATTGATGCTGTCGGGTTCCGGAAACTCCTCCTTCTGCACCGAGCCTTCGCTCTTGTAGCCGATGTCCATCAGCACGCGATCCGCAGTAACTTCCACAACGGTTCCACGCACCACTTCGCCTTCACTGAAATTCTGAAGCGTCTCGCTATACAGCGCTTCCATTTCTTCCTGGGACAATTCCGCGTCGAGTCCCAGTTCGAGATCGGTCAGTTCATCGAATGTACGCACAATAGTTCTTTCCACTGAGCCAGCTTTGCCGACCCATTGAGGCGGATAACCACGGCCTCTGCTGTTGAAACACCACGTTTCTCCCTATCCACTCATACGGAAGTTCAACCTCCGATAGGGAAGGGAAGTCGACCCGCCGGTTTTCCGGCGAACGAGTAGCATAGCAAACAGGCGAATCGCCGGTCAAATAGAGGATCGTGGCCAAACCGGGGTGAAAGCGGTCCACAATTGGTCGGGAGATGGAGACGTCATACGCCATCATTCCCTATACTCCCCTACGAGGTCGAGCGTCTTCATTTTGGCGGCGATTTCTTGCGATATCGCGTCGAGATGCGGGCGCCAGTCCGCGCATAGTTCTATTGCGCATTGAACGGCGCGGACCGCCTTTGCAGCATTCATATCGAGGCCGGCGGCGAGCAGGACCGGCGCTATACGGAGTAGCGATTCGCAGGGCATCGACATCAATTCCGCCGTCTCTTTCAGCAGCGTCTTGTCGCATCGAAACATCAGGCGTATCGCGTCCTCCGCCCGCTCGCGGCTGAATTCGGGCATCTCCTGCATCAATGGTTCCGTAAAGGCCTCGATAAGCGCCTGTTCTTCAGCCGGTCCAACCGCGTCCGCCGCTTCGGCGATCCTGCGAATGAACGCGGGACCGAGATCGCGGCATATGACGTAATCCATGAGTGTCTCGATGACGTCTTCGGCGTCGTTCATCGAGATGCCGACATCGCTGCTCAGTTGTTTATATATGCACATAGGATACTGCTTATCTGTCGGAATATGAAAGTATGCATGCGCATAACTGTCCCCGCCCCAGTCGGAACTGTGCGTCAGCATGCCCCGTTGAAACGGCGAGGACGGCAGGCGGGCGGCCTCGAAGTGCGTCAGGTGTTTGAAGTGCTTATCGAGCGCCTTGTTCCAGCCGCTGAACTCGTTCATATCCGCAGCCATTGCGCCGAACAGGGCTGTCGGCGGCGCGTCCGTAAACACCTGCGACGCGATGTACGCATGCGTAACAGGCCCCCACGCCCATGCCGAACCGGCCGCCACAAGCAGGACGGCCAGCAGCCCATACGACACGAAGACACCTGTCGCCCGATGTTTGCCAACCAATGGATACATGCCGCGAGTAGTATACGCGCCCGTGCGTCACTTCGCACATCCCAATTGGACGCCTGGCGCGAAAAATTAGTTCCGGAGAATTATTCGGACTGCGCCTCGCCCTCGCTCGCCGATTGGTCCGAACCCGTCTCAGACTCAGCCTTGGATTTATCCAGCTTGCGCTGTTTCTTCTCGCTCTTCTTTTTTTGTTTCGCCAGTTCTTTCTGCCGTTTTTCATATCCGTAGTTTGGTTTTGCCAAGGTAACACCTCTTTTCCGGGCGCCCGCGATGGGAACCGTGCCTGCTTTCGCGCGCGCACGACCTTTGAACGGAAAGGCCCTGTCATGAACACATCCAAGACAAACATAGCATGAACGGTGTGCCAACGCCAACACCCAACGCCGTGCTTTCCACGCCTCATAGCGTCAGGCTTAGACTCTGGTCAATCAACGCGCCGCCGGGCCGTTCAACGCAAGCGTCTTGACGATGAAGGTGTGCTCACTGCGCAGGGGTCTGTGAAAGTCCAACGTCGTGTTCGGTTCCGTGACTAAGTGGGCAGGCCGAGACGGAATCTTGAGGCTATCGGGCAGCCCATAACATTCCTCGATAAGTCTGAGACGCAACGGCTGGTTTGGATCGACTTTCATTGCGACATCGACGCCTTCACGCGGGAAGAGTCGAACACTCCGGCCCCAATGTTCCTTGGCTCCGCCCGTGTCCTTGCCGAGGATCGTCGAGTCGAAGACTTCCGTGGTTGTCACGACGGACAGGCGCATTTGGGTGACCGCTTCGGCGGAATTAATGTGGAAGGCCAAGTTTCGCATGCCATCGACAATCTCATCGCGAGCAATCTGGATTTCCGGGCCGACTGTGGGCGCTGCCGGCGCGGGCGCCTTCAGATACTTGCCTTCATGGCCCGGCATGAACTCGGAAATTGTGTCGCGCGGCGTGTTGAGGGGGATGAACTGGCACAGCCATTCGTCGGGCACCTTGTCGTTGCTGAGCCAATATGCTTTGCCTGCGTCCAAATCGAGTCCGTACGACAGGCAGCTAAACCTCGGTTTGGTTGGGCTGGCGCCATTGGTGAGGAGTCCAAACACGAGGAGCATGATGCCCAAAACGCTCGACAACACTGGAACCCAATGTTTCTTGGGGGCTTCGAGCAGGCGCAACTGCGGCATCAATAAGCCAAAGAAGAAAAAGACGATCACGGTCAGGAGAGGACTGAGAAGGATCGTGCCCATGTTGAGAAAACCGATGAGTGACGGGACCATCAGAAAAATCCCCGGCAACGCGAAGATGGTGGTGAAGAGCACCCAGCCTCGGGGAAGGTCGTTGCCTCGGGCCGTCAAGAACAGCAACGCGGTCCCGATTATGCCGAACACCAGAGGCCACAACGCGAGATACGCGCCCCCGGGTACAGTCGCCTCCAACGCGCCCAGCAGCGCCAGCCACCACAGAAGAGCGCCCACCGCCAGGTTCGGAACGCCGACATGGCGTCGAATGATGTTGTAGAAGGACGTGGCAATGCCCATGCCGACAAGAATCAATGCCACACCATATAGCTTGTTGTTGTAAACCAGGTAGCGGCCATGGGCAAGATAGATGATCCCGCACAGCAGGCCCGTGACCAGCGCAATGCATACAGCGCACAGCAGGAACGCACCCACGCCCGCGCACAGGCCGCCCAAGCTCAGATGCCGCCGCGCGAAACCCAGAATAATCAGCGCCGCCAACAACGCCGCCGCCAAAGCCGCCAAAGGCTTGCCCCACGATAGCGGGTAGTAAATCATATGAGATCCAATAGTATTAAAATAGGTTGCATCGGGCGCTGTCGCGTTGTTTAGAGGCATGTTCCCGAAATGGCGGGCAAATCCGAGCGCATAGGTTCCATGGTGTTGCAGGCTGGCCAGGCTGATCACATCGGGACGATCGTCGCGCGTGTGGTAATAGCAGAAATCGTCGACGAAGGCGATGTTGAAACCTTTGATTCCGCTTCGTTTGAACTGGCCGAAATCACTGCCGAACGGCGAGCGTTTGTAGACATCGAACATGATGGATGTGGCGCGCGGATCGACGCCGGCCTTCGCCATCTCCGCGATCAGCCATCCGTTGTCGTTGCTGGTCTCGAACATATACGACGGCCCGGACGTACCGCGCGCCTCGAAGTTGAGCAGCACACCGACGTCTTTGGCCCACGCATGTTCCGTAAAGCCTCGAGCGCCGCC
>CAIYET010000538.1 GCA_903925285.1 Candidatus Hydrogenedentota bacterium
GCCTACAGCCTAAAGCCTAATTAGGAGGTGTCTTGATTTGAGAGGCGCGGCAGTTTCCCTCGCGGCCTGTGGTTGCGGTGCTTCGATCGGGGCCTCGGCCATTTCCGTGGCGCGGCATCCCGACCTTGTGGCCTATGGCATAGGAATCCCTGCTACTGCCGTCTATCCCCTGATCGCGTGTCTTGTCGCATCAGCCGCCGTATTCATCGTCATCGGCGCGAAGCTGTCGAGGGCACGGCGGGCCAGGATACTCGTACAGGTTGCCGTATTGATTCCGAGCGTGCTTCTTACGGCGGTCTTCGCCTTCGGGATCTACGGCATCGAGGTGAAATACCAGAAAGGACAATCGGATCTCCGCCGTCTCGCGAAACTGGCCCGCGATTTGCCGCAATGGCAATCGCGGGCGGCAACGATCAAGGCCGGCATACTACACGGCGCGCGGCTCGACCCATTGCCGGCACGAACTCCTTTGAATGCATGCATTCACAGCCGCCGCGAAATGCACGGCTACGCGGTCGCGAACGTGTTTTTCGAAAGCATCCCCGGCTTCTTCGTGTTGGGAAACCTCTATACTCCCGCGGCCTCGAACAACGCCTTGCGCAAGCCTGTCGTCTTGATAGCGCAAGGCCATTTCCCAAACGGACGCTTCAACGAGCACAGCCAACAACTCGCGGCCACGTTCGCGCGCATGGGCGCCGTCGCGTTCACGTACGACATGGCTGGCAGAGGCGAATGCACGCAGGTCAATCATGGCAATCCAAACGCGTTGACCCTGCAACTATGGAACAGCATGCGGGCGCTCGATTTCCTGTTGGGGCGCGACGACGTCGATCGGGCGCACGTCGGTATGACGGGCGCATCCGGCGGCGGCACCCAGACCTTTCTCTGCACGGCCCTCGACGACCGCGTCACCGCGTCCGCGCCGGTGGTCATGGTTTCGTCGTGGGTATACGGCGGATGCGCCTGCGAAATCGGTCTCCCGATTCATCGCGGCGCGGTGTATGAAACCAATAACGCCGAGATCGCTGCGCTTGCCGCGCCGCGCCCGCAACTCCTCGTGTCGGATGGCGACGATTGGACGCGAACGACGCCGACCAATGAATTTCCTTTTATCGAGCGCATCTACGGTTTCTTCAACGCGGCGGGCAACGTAGAAAACGTCCACTTGAGCGATGAATATCACGATTACGGTCCATCGAAACGCCAGGCCGTGTACCGCTTCTTCTCAAAACACCTCGGCATGCCTCTCGAGGGCGTCGCGCTTCCCGACGGTACAATCGACGAGTTCCCGAACACGATAGAAGCCATCGATGCGATGCGGGCCTTCGACGCAACACATCCGATCCCCGGAAATGCCCTTCACGACTGGGAAGCAGTCGCGACCCAGCTACGGAGATTGCAGCACACAGCCTCCAGACTCGGCAAATGCAAAACAGCACCCAACATGATATGATCGTGCATGGAGGCTGAAGAATGATCCTGGCGGAGAAAGCCGCGATGAAGGTCGACGTATCGATCGTTGTACCCGCATACAATGCCGCCTCTACCCTTCGTAATGCGCTGTCCAAATTGCACGAATACACGACGGCCAACCGTGAGGCGTTGGGGTTGGTCGAGTTGATTGTGGTCGATGACGGTTCGACGGATCGGACTGCCGAAATCGTCCGGAACGAGTTTCCTTTTGTTGCGCTGATCCGGCACGACCGCAACCGGGGCAAGGGGGCGGCGGTTCGTACGGGGATGCTGGCGGCCCAGGGCCGGTTTCGATTTTTCACCGATGCGGATATGCCCTTCGATTTGGCCGCGCTCGCGACCATGTTGAAGTATCTGCGCGACAAGGAACTGGATATTTGCATCGGTTCGCGAAATCGCGAGCAGTTGAAACCGCTGACGAAACGTACATGGATGCGGCGTGTGACGAGCCGGGTGTTCACGGCTTTTGTGAGTCGCGTGGTCGTGACCGGAATCCGCGACACGCAGTGCGGCATGAAAGGATTTCGCGCCGACGTGGCCGAGTACCTGTTTGGAACCAGCAAGGTGGATGATTTTGCCTTTGACGTGGAAATCCTTTACCTTGCCTTCAGAAACGATTTGGACGTAAAACGGGTGCCGGTGCGACTGGTGGCGGAAGACGTTTCGAGCGTGTCGTTGCTCAAGCACGTTATACCTATGGTGACAAGTGTAGTACTATTACTGCTACGATATAATCTTGGGTATTATCCGATGATGCCGGATCGAAATTCCGATGAGCCGGGAGCCTGCGGGTGAACGGCATCGTACTGGTCAATCCGCCGCTGAGCCTCGGGGAGCGGTATGGGGCTTGGGCCAAGGGCGGCACGCGAACGCCGCCGCTGGGGCTGGCGCAACTGGCGGCCGTCACGCGCGAACAGGGTTATCCTTCGGCCATCATCGACTGCGCGGCTCTGGAAATGGACGACGCGCAGACGTTGCAGGCTCTTCGCGTTATGAAGCCGCGCTATATCGGCTTGACCGCCGTCACGGTGGCTATTCACAATGCCGGCCGTCTCGCCAAAACGCTCAAGGAGTCCGGCGCGGACTGGGTCGTTATCATTGGCGGGCCTCACCTCACCGCGTTGCCCGATGAGACGATGCAAATGTTTCCGGACTTCGATATTGGCGTGATTGGCGAAGGCGAGACGACGCTGATCGAACTTTTGGAGGCCCTTGAAAACGGACGTCCTTTGGGCGACGTCCAGGGGCTGATTTTTCGCGAGAACGGCGGAGTGGTTCGCACGGATTCGAGACCCTTCATCGAGAACCTCGATGCATTGCCGCTTCCTGCATGGGATCTGCTGCCCGATTTGGTCCGGTACTACGATACGCCCACGTTTACCTTGGGAAAAAGCCCTGCGTCATCCCTGGTGACCTCGCGGGGCTGTTGTGGCCACTGCACGTTTTGCGACCGGAGCGTGTTTGGCAACGCGTGCCGTTTTCACAGCGCCGAACGCGTGTTCGAGTCGATGCGGTATCTGCGCGAACGCTTCGGGATCAACGATCTTATCATTCACGACGACGCGTTTGTATTGAACCGGCGTCGTGTCGAGGACGTCTGCAATAGGCTTCTCGAGTCAGGGCTGGGGATCACATGGGGATGCAACTCGAGGGTCAATTTGGTTTCCCGTGACTTGCTCGAACTGATGAAGAAGGCGGGATGCTGGCAAATCGGCTACGGTCTCGAGACGGGCAGCCAGCGCATTCTCGACCTCATCGACAAGGGCGTTCGCGTCGAACAAGCACGCGAAGCCATTCACCTCACGCATGAGGCAGGCATGCGCACGCGGGGATTCTTTATGCTCGGTCATCCGGGCGAGAATGTCGAGAGCATTCGCGAGACGATCGCTTTTGCGACGCATAATCCGGTGGACGATTTTCAAATGACCTTCTTCACCCCGTTGCCCGGCTCCGAGATTTACCGGCATGCCCATGAATTCGGCGTCTTCGACGATGATTGGCGCAAGATGAATATGTGGACTCCGATTTTCGTTCCGCACGGCCTCACCGCGGACGATTTGGTCTATTGGCAGCGGCGGGCGTTCAAGGCGTTTTATCTCCGGCCGCGAACCGTCTGGAACTATCTCAAGATCGTGCGAAGTCCGAGCCATCTGCGGAAACTAGCCAAGGGCGCGATTACGTTGATCCAAAGCGCACGCGGACTACCAGGGAGTCGTTCATAAGATGATCATAAACAGCGCGGGAAGATGGTTGGGTTCCGGTGTTCAAACGGTTTTTCTGAAATTGCGCGGGGGGACGGCCAGCCTCTTCTCCGAGCCGCGCCTCGTGGTTTTGGTGGCCGTGATATCCCTGTTCTTCGGCATTGCGCTGCAATTTGCATGGCTGTCCCCCGACTACAAAGGGGGGCCGTCCGGCTGGCACAAAGCCGCCGTCATGTTGGCCAGCGGCAAGGGGTATCGATCCCTGGAAGTGCCCAAGGGATCCGCACTCGAGGCGTTTCTCAATCACGACAAGAAGAGGATTACGCCCGAAGAGGCCACCCAAGACGCGATATTGGCCCCACCGGACGGCTTTCAAGGGACGCACCGGTATTTGTATTATACTATTGCAGCGATATGGTATTTATTTGGAATTTCCTGGAATGCCATCGCTATTCTCCAAGCGATTGTCCTGTGCATCACTGCACTGATCCTCTATGGGCTGTTTCGTCTGGGAATGAATCGTTTTCTCAGTGCCGCAGGCGTCTTGTTGTTCATTTCGACGCCGCTCGTATTGTCGCATTTGTTGTCGGAGCGGGATTTTTCCAAGGCGCCGTTCATTCTGGGATGCATTCTTATCCTGGGATGTCTGGCCAAGAAAGGAGGCTCGACACGTCGATATTTTCTGCTCGCGGCCGCAGCGGGGTTGGTTGCCGGCATCGGGCTGGGTTTCCGCCAAGACATGACGCTTTGCGTGGCGCCGTCGGTCGCCGTTCTTGCTTTTTGTCCGCGAAGCGATTCCAGGCGGATCCTTCTCCAGCGGATCGTCGCGATCGGCGTTATGCTGTCCATTTGGTACGTTTGCGCATCGCCCATTCTCGCGGTCATGCGCTCGGGAGAATCCCAATCGTTTCACAGTTTGTCGGGCAGTTTCGGATGCCATATTGGCGCTTTTGAACCTACGGGGGGGTCTACTAAGCTGCTTCTAAGCTACGGCGACACGGAACTTGCCACGACGTATTCGAGTTTTGGGAGTCGCGTCGACGGCGACCGCCCTACGTTCGAGTTCTTTAACCCGTACGCGGAGAAACGGGCGCGTCATTTTGTTATCGAGGCCGTACGCACCTATCCGGCGGATTGCATCAGCCGGGCTTATGCGTCCGCGATGTACATTCTCGACGCCAATTGGAATCAGTGGAGCGGCCCCATCATTCCGAGTTCTCCCATGCGGGAATTGGGCAAAGTGCAACAAGTGCTGACTACGCACTGGCAACAATTCCGGTTTCTTTACCTCGCGATAGCCTTCGTGCTCTTGGCTGTTTACAATCCGTGGACGGCATGGATTGCTTTGTTTCTGGTGCTGTATTTCTGCTGCACGACGAGCCTTCAGTTTATGGTTAGGCACGTTTTCCACTTGTGTTTTCTTCCCTTATGGTTCATGGGCTTTGTGGCGGAAAAGACCTGCCTGGGCGTCGGACGCGGCGTGTCCGTTCTCGCCCGAAGACGTTGGCGCGAAATCGCTTTCCCATTTCACGCCATCGGCAGGGCTTTGCTATTCGTCGCCATCGCCATCGGCGTCATACTGGTTCCCCTTTACGCTGCTCGAGCATACCAATACTGGACGGTCGGCGCTCTGCTCCACAAGTATGCCAACGCCGAGTTGGAACCTGTCTTGTTCGACCTACAGCCGTCGTCGCAACCGGGGTACGTTCGGCTTCGCCCGATCAACTGGCCCACGCCGGATTTCGATGCCATGAGCCGCGCCTTCCCGCCTGCCGTCCCATTCTACGGGGATCGTCCCTTTCTTCGGGCCGAGTATTTGGTGGTGGAATGCGAAGTCGACACGACGGGGATTTCGGTTGCTCCCAACTGCGCGAGAGGCAACGATAACTGGGCCGGAATTCAGTCCGTAATACGCGTGCCCGATGCAAAACAATCCATGCGCGTGAAGTTCTTTGCCCCCATATATGAAACATCGTCTCCGTCGAATCAACCGGAAGGAACACGCTTTACCGGCTTGGTAGTAGCCGAGAAGGATGTGGCCGCCATCAAGGGATTGTACAGGGTCAAGAACATGGACGATTTCAGGCTTTTGCCTTACGTGACCCTGCCGGCCGATCCATCGTACTTCCGCCGGTATAATACTTTACCCAATATCTTCAAGGCCGCACGATAAAGGAATGAGGAGGCCATATGTCGCTGCCCGGTTATTCGGATTACCAACGGCGTGAATATTGTAAAGACATTCAATGTCCTATCCAGGTACTGCTGGAGCAACAGGACCCGAATTCGGGCGGATATGACGTTGTTCGCCATATCTGCATCGATCATTGCATCCATACGACGTACGAGTTTCACCACTGGTTGATCGAGAAGGGCTACCTTGTCGTGAGGCCGGACGCCTGAGCGATGAGCCGGAATTGGCGCTCCTCCGAATTTAGCGTACTTTATAAGAAGCTTCACTCTTTGGGAAAGTAGTCGCCTCAACTGAATTTCCCCGAAGGGGAGGGACATGAATAGCCGTGGGTGACAACCCACGGACACAAATGCTTAACTACCAACCCTGGAAGGGTCGCACAAGAAGCACGATGTCGACCTTTTATTGACGACGATATGGACACAGTACGACCCTTCCAGGGTCGATGGATGTCGGTTTTGTTCCGTGGGTTGCACCCACGGCTATTCATGTTCTTCCCCTTCGGGGAAACCGAATCGAAACGATAATTATCCGTGAAAGTGAAGATGAAGTACGCTAAATTCGGATGAGTCGGAATTGGCGCTCCTCAATCGCCTCCGGTATCCAGACTGCTTGCAATCGAACGAACGGCTTTGAGGTCCATTTTGCCGGTGCCGAGTACGGGTATGGCGTCGACGCGGTAGAAGGCATTGCGGCGCGGTCGCCACAGGTTCGGCAGATCCTCGCATTTCTCCATCGCCTGGAGTAGCGCTTCGACTTGTTCGTCGGTAAGCGTATGGATCACGAGCAGCCGTTCGCCGTGGCTGGCGTCGGGTACGCCGGATACGGCCAGCGTCTGTTCGGTGAGGCCGAGAAGGTTGTGGAGGGTTTCTTCGACTTTCGTGTGCGAGATCATCTCGCCGGCCATCTTGCTGAACCGTGCGAGCCGGTCGGTGATGCAGATGAAACCATCTTCATCGACGGACGCGATGTCGCCAGTCGAATACCACCCGTCCTGCAAGACGGCCTTGGTCTTATCCGGCATGTCGAGATAGCCCTTCATCACGTTGGGCCCCTTGACCTGTAAGAGGCCGGGTTGAGCGGCGCCCAGTACCGCGCCCGTGTCGGGATCGAGCACGCGGACGGCCACGCCGGGAAACGCCCGTCCCACAGTACCACGCTTCATGCACACTTGATGGTGGCCTTCCCCGACAAAGTCGGGGACGTTGCTCGAAATCCCCGGACTACACTCGGTGGCGCCGTAACCGGCGAGCGGTTCGATGCCGAATTTTTCGATGAAGGCATCGCGTATACGGTCGGTAAGTTTCTCCGCCCCGGCCATCAGGAGGCGCAGGCTCTTCATGTCCTCCGAATCGCAGCGGCGTATGAAGCCTTGCAGGAAAGTGGGGGTCGACATGAAAATCACCGCCTTGTACTTCTTGATGAGTCCGCCGATGACCTTCGGTTCGAGCGGCGTGGGATGATACACGACCGATAAATTGTTCACAAGCGGCGTCCAGATGGTGCCCATGAACCCGAACGAATGGAAAAAGGGCAGCATGGCCATCATGACGTCGCCGTCCTTGTGCGCCACGACTTGGGCGAGCGAATCGGCGTTGTGCAGGATGTTGCTGTGCGTCAGCATGACGCCCTTGGGTTCGCCCTCGCTGCCGCTCGAAAAAACGACGGTTGCCAAATCTTCCCCCGAGCGCTTCCAGGGCGCGCCCAGCAGCAGTCCCAGCAGCCATCCAGGACATGCCAGCGCGAGCAATCCGCCGACGGCGCGGTCCGTTTTCGTGATCGATTTCATGATATCTTCGAGATAAACCGGCGTGCCCGGCACATGCACCGGCAGGCGTTCGAGGAACGCTTTCGCGGTGATGCAGTGAGTCAGATTGCATTGGCGCGCGTAGGATATCATGGCCTGCGGCGATGCGGTATAGTTGAGATTGATGGGTGCGCGTCCCATGAATTCGATGGCTAAATTGGCCAGCACGCCGCCGACCGACGGCGGCACAAGCACGCCGACCATGGGTTGCTTGTCCAGGATTGTTTTGAGTTTGCGCGCGAGCACGATCGCGCCTGCCAGGGTCTTAAAGTACGTCAATTCGCCCGAACGACCGTCGGCGATGGCCACGAGCTTGGGACGCCGCCGCGCGGCCTTCAAAAACGCACGGTCGAGCAGGCACGGATCGAGTTTGCGTGCCGCAAACGCTTCCGCGTTCATCTCCTGAATGACCGAGCGCAAGACGTATCCCGGCGTGTCCGCCGGCATCGGCGCTCCGAAACTGACCGTCGAGCGATACGGGATTTCTTTTGGGCGTTTCCAGAAGAAACGGCCTTCCGAGAAACTGAACACGCTGCCCCATAAGCGGTCGATGTGTACGGGAACGATCGGCGCGTCGATGCCGCGCATGATCAATTCGAAACCCTTGCGGAACGATTGAAGCTGGCCAGTCCGCGTGATCTCGCCCTCTGCGAATACGCACACCAATTCCCCCGCCTTGATGGTCTCGGCCGCTTCTCGCAACGAGCGGATGAGTTCCCCGGGCGAATCGCTGGCCGAGACGGGGATCGCGTTCATGATTTTCGCGATCGGACGCATCCATTTCATCTCGTAGTAGCCGCGATACATTAGAAAGCGGATAGGGCGGTCAACCACCGCTTGCAGCACGAGCGGATCGATGTACGACGCGTGGTTGGCGACGATCAGCGCACCGCCGGTCAACGGGAAATTGGGGCGTCCGATGACCGAAATTCGGTAGAACGTGTTCGTGATGAACCATAAAAGAAACCGTACCACGAGAATCGGAAGCCGCCAGCACATGCAAAGGCCCACCGCCAACGAAAACACGGACGTGAGCATAAAAACTTGCCGCGTGTTCACGCCCATCTTCGTCAATCCCCAATACAGCGCGCCGGCACTTAGCATGCCCACGAACGTCAGCATGTTCGTGGTCGCCATAAGCCCGCCCTTGATGTGTTTCGGACTTCGTTGCTGGAGCGTCGCCGCCAACGGCACGTCGAACACGCCCGCGAAACAACCCAATCCGAAAAGCAGGAACAGGCAGGTCGTAAAACTCAAACCGGGAATGGCCAAGAGGCCGCTGAACAATGCCAGCCCCAGGGTCCCCATCGGCACGAGTCCCAACTCGATCTTTTGACCCGACAGGTAGCCCGCCGCCAGTGCGCCAATGCCGATGCCCATCGCCAGCGCCGCCAGAAACGCGCTGATTTGCATCTCATCGAGGTGAAGATTCGCAGAACCGTACACGAACACGTTCGCTTGCAGCAATGCTCCCGCGAACCAGAAGTAGGTGTAGCCGAAGACCGCATACAGGAGCCACTTGTCTGCCCGTATGATTCGGAAATGCTCGGCCAACCCTTGTAACGGGTTGAGGTGGATGCGCTGCGACGGATTCGCAGGGGCTGGTTTCGATATGAAATGGGCCATCGCCAGCCCGCAGCAGGAAAGCACGAGGAGTACTCCCGTGGCCAGATAGGTCTTGCCGGCAAGCGCCTTATGCAGGGGGCCTGCCGCGCCCGTGCCGGCAATGATTGCGATAATCGTCCACATCTGGAGCATGCCATTGCCCCATGAGAGGCGGCTCTCATCGAGAATCTCCGGTAGGATCCCGTACTTGGCCGGACTGAAAAACGCGCTGTGCGTCGCCATGAAGAACAGCATGACCCACAGGAACGTGGGCGATTCGAGGTAAAACGCGACGCAACCGAAACAGACAATAAAGATTTCCCAGTACTTTACGCAGACTGCAACGAACTGCTTGCTGTAACGGTCCGACAACGCGCCCGCCACGCCTGGGAAAATCAGGAACGGCACGCTGAAGATAATCGTTGCGATAGCAGCGACCGTTGCCGCTGCCGACTCGTCCACGCCCCCGCTTTCGCGCGCGAGAATGGCCACCAGTGTGAACTGGATCAAGTACTTGAATAGGTTGTCGTTGAACGCTCCCTGAAACTGGGTCGCGATCAGCGCCCAGAATCCCCGCATGCCAAAGGGCTTTCCCCCCGGCGTCGTTTTTGATGCAACCATCGTTGCTCTCCCTTATCCGCCGTCGCGCGTTTCAGTCGTCCGCATCCGCATACGTTCCATGACCCGGATGACGTTCATGCAATCCTTATCGCTCAAGTCCACCAAAGCCGCATGGATCCGTTGGCGATAAAAAGGCTCGATCTCTTCGATCATTCGCCGCCCTTTCGCCGTCAACGAAACATGGTAAATCCGACGGTTCCCCGAAACGTTCTCGCGCACGACCCATTCTTTTCCCTCGAGTTTGTCCAAGACCGACGTGATGCTCGCGCGCGTCACGACCAACCGTTTGCCAAGACCTGCCTGCGTGATAGGCCCCTTCTTATATTTCAGCGCGAACAGGACATTGAACTGCGCTTCCGTCAGACCAAACCGGCGAAACAATACCGCGCCCGCCCCTGAAAAAAGGTTCGCCGTCAGCACGATATTCAGCAACGTTTCGTGCCGCAAGTCCGAAAATGGACGATCCAGATTAAGCTCTGCCGCAAGCGACATTCTACCGTCTCCTTCAATTGGCAAATGAATTGTAGCACCCAAAACTGTTAGAAGTCAAGCGTTTGAGTCCCGCACCTCTCTCGAATCGATGGCCTCGACTGAGAGCTTGTGAATAAATTGACTCGCGTGTTTCCGTGGAGATGGATGAGGAAAACAGACTCAATTCTCGCATGTTCTCGTAGGGCGGGATTGATTCCCGCCTTCGTAAATCGGCGGGAATCAATCC
>CAIYET010000539.1 GCA_903925285.1 Candidatus Hydrogenedentota bacterium
GATCCCGGCATGGCCTTTGTCTTGGTGCAGCACTTGGCCCCGGACCACAAGAGCATCCTCACCGACCTGATCCGGCGCTACACGCGCATGCAGGTCTTCGAGGTCGAGGACGGGATGGTGGTCGAGCCGAACTGCGCCTACATCATCCCGCCCAACCGCGACATGGCGTTTCTGAACGGCGCGCTCCAGTTGATGGAACCGTCCGCGCCACGCGGCCAGCGTCTGCCGATCGACTTCTTCTTCCGGTCGCTCGCCCAGGACCAGCACGAGCGCGCGATCTGCATCGTGCTGTCGGGCACCGGCAGCGACGGCACGCTGGGCCTGCGCGCCATCAAGGGCGAGGGCGGCATGGCCATGGCGCAGAATCCAGAATCCACCGAGTACGACGGCATGCCACGTAGCGCCATGGGCACCGGCCTGGTGGACTACGAACTGCCGCCGGCCGAGATGCCCGCCCAGCTCATTGCCTACGCCGCGCATGCGTTTGGCCGGCACTCCGGTACCGCATACATTCCTGCGCCCAAGGCCGAGAACGCGCTGAAGAAGGTTTTCGTCCTGTTGCGCGCCCAGACCGGCCACGATTTTTCACAATACAAGCCGAGCTCTATTCATCGCCGAATCGAACGGCGCATGGCCGTCCACCAAATCCCAACGATGGACGCCTACGTCAAGTATTTGCAGCAAAATTCGCCGGAAGTGGAATCGCTCTTTCGCGACATGCTGATCGGCGTGACCAATTTCTTCCGCGACCCGGAGGCGTTCAAGGCGATCGAGGAACAGGCCATCCCCAAGCTGTTTGCGGGCAAACCCGCGAGCGCCGTGATCCGCGTCTGGGTGCCGGGATGCTCGACTGGCGAGGAGGCCTATTCGCTTGCCATCCTGCTCGCCGAACGCCAGGAAGCGATGAAGCAGAGTTACAAGGTCCAAGTGTTTGCCACCGACATCGACAGCCAAGCCATTTCTACGGCCCGCGCCGGACTCTATCCGGCCAGCATCGCCGCCGATATCACACCGGAACGGCTGTCGCGCTTTTTCACCCCCGAGTCCGACCGCAGCGCGTACCGCATCCACAAAGGCATCCGCGACCTGCTGGTCTTTTCCGAGCAGAACGTGATCAAAGACCCGCCGTTCTCGAAACTCGACCTGATCAGTTGCCGAAACCTCCTGATCTATTTGGACGGCGACTTGCAGAAGAAGCTCATCCCCCTGTTCCACTACGCGTTAAGCCCAAGCGGTTTTCTTTTCCTGGGCACCTCCGAAACCGTCGGCGAGTTTGGCGATCTGTTTACCGTGGTGGAACGCAAATCGAAACTCTATCAGCGTAAAGGAGACTTTTACAGCGCGCAGCGCACGAACCTGGACCGGTTTCTCCCGCCCATGACGGCGGTCGAGGCGACTGTCCCGCGCAACGCCGGTAAGAGGGCGTTCCCCAATAAACCGTCGCTAAGCGATTTGGCGGAACGGGCGCTTTTGAAGGCCGCACCGGCCTGCGCGATCGTCAACGCCCATGGCGACATCCTCTATTTGCATGGCCGCACCGGCCTGTACCTCGAGCTGGCTCCGGGCGATGCCGGTATCAACAACATCTTGAAAACGGCCCGCGAAGGATTGAAGCGAGAACTGGCCACGGCACTGCACAAATCCGTGGCGACAAAGGCCCTCATTCGCCACGACGGCCTGCGCGTCAAAACCAATGGCGACTTCACCTTGGTCAACATGTCCGTCCGCCCGGTCGAGTCTGAGCCTGGCATAACACTGGATGCGCCCCTGTACATGGTCATTCTGGAAGAAGCGCCGCCCATAGACCCCGCCCTGCTTGCCGCCGCCGGAATGGACAGCCATGATGCGACTACCGACGACGCGCGCATCGCGGCGCTCAAGCAGGAATTGCGTTCCAAGGAAGAATACCTCCAGACCTCGAACGAAGAACTCGAAACATCGAACGAGGAGCTAAAATCCTCGAACGAAGAAATGCAGTCCGTCAACGAAGAGTTGCAATCCACCAATGAAGAACTCGAAACATCGAAGGAGGAATTGCAATCGGTCAACGAAGAACTCGCCACAGTCAACGCCGAACTCCAAACCAAAGTCGGGGATCTGTCCAGGGCCAACAATGACATGAACAACCTTTTGGCAGGCACCGGCATCGGCACCATCTTTGTGGATTATCGACTGCGCATCCTACGCTTCACCCCCACCGTCACCCAGATCATCAACCTGATCCAGACCGACATCGGGCGGCCCGTGGGCCACATTCTCGCCAATCTGGTCGGCTATAACTCGCTGACGGCGGACGTGCAGGCCGTGCTGGACACGCTGATACCCAAAGAGGTGGAAGTGCAGACCCTCGAGGGCAAGTGGTACGCGATGCGCATCATGCCCTACCGCACGCTCGACCACGTCATCGAGGGCGCCGTGATCACCTTTGTGGACATCACGGAGGTGAAGCGGGTGGCGGAATTGCTGCACAAAGCCAACGAGCAGGTCCGTCTGGCCGTGGTCGTGCGCGATGCGTACGACGCCATCACCGTGCAGGATCTCGAAGGCCGCATCATCGCCTGGAATCCCGGCGCGGTGAGGATGTATGGCTGGACTGAAGCCGAGGCGCTCGATATGAACGTTTGCAACCGGATCCCGGAGGAGCAGCGAGAGAAAGCGTTGGCCACGTTACAGCAGCTTAGCCGTGCGGAGATCATCGAATCGTATCGCACGCAACGGCTCACCAAAGACGGCGCCGTCGTCGAAGTCTCGATTATCTCCACCGCGTTGGTAAACGAGGCCGGGCAGATGTATGCGATTGCGACAACGGAAAGAATTAGGAATTAGGAATTAGGGCAACTGTGAAAGGCGCAAACCACGCGACATTCAAGAAGATTCCTTTCGCGTCTTTTGCGTATTTCGTAGTGAAAAGAGGATACCGCATGAATGGTGAGGGGCTTATCACTGTGGATCAATCCGGCGATTTGATGAGCCGTGTAATCTCGATCGTGGATCAGGCTCAGGCTAATGTGGTGCGTACGGTCAACAGCAATATGGTGATTGTCTATTGGCTGATTGGGCGTGAGATTGTGCAGGAATTACAGCGCGGTGAGGCGCGGGCGGAGTATGGCGAGACTGTGTTGCGCAAGTTGGCCGCCGGGCTTACCGCCCGATATGGCAAAGGCTTTTCGAACTCGAATCTCAAATATTTCCGCCAGTTCTATCAGATCTTTTCGGATCGCGTTGTGGCGATTGGCCACTTGTCCAGTGGCCAAATCGAACCCGGCGGACTAGGTGCCGAAGGGATTGGCCACAGAGCTTGTGGCCAATTAGCCGCCGCGTCCGATCAAGACAGAAAGAAATCCGGAAGCGGTGGCATTTTGGACACTATGCTTGTTGCCGTTGAAAACTCGAAGCCGCTTGGTTTTTCGGCTTCTTTAAGCTGGTCTCACTATCGGGTGCTTCTCAAAGTCGAGAACCGCAATGAGCGTCTTTTCTACGAGATCGAGGCGGAAAGGGAAGGCTGGAGCGTCCCCCATCTCGAGCGGCAGATACACAGTTTTCTTTTCGCACGCCTACTCAAGAGCCGGGATAAGGAGGGAGTGTTCAAACTGGCCGCCGAAGGGCAGGTAGTCAGCAAACCCATGGATGTAATCAAGCACCCCTATGTGCTGGACTTCCTCGGGCTTCCCGATGCGGTCCGTTTCCATGAATCGGATCTGGAATCCGCCATTATTGATCATCTCCAACCTTTCCTGCTGGAGTTGGGAAAAGGCTTCGCCTTTGTGGCTCGGCAACATCGGGTAGCGACAGATTCGCAGTGTTTTTATATAGACTTGGTGTTTTACAACTACCTTCTGAAATGCTTCGTCTTGATTGACTTGAAGATGGGGCGTCTGACGCATCAGGATGTGGGCCAGATGGATATGTATGCGCGGATCTTCGATGATCTCCGGCGCGAAAAAGACGACAACCCGACCGTGGGGCTGATTCTCTGCTCTGAACGCGATGAGGTCGTGGCCAAGTATTCGGTGCTATGCGAGAGCAAACATCTTTTCGCATCCAAGTACATGCTTTTTCTGCCTACCGAGGCAGAATTACAGAACGAGCTGGCGCGTGAGCGTGCGCTGATTGAGGCCGGGAGGAAAGCCGGTGAGGAGACATGAGATGACTACCAAGAAGACGAAACCTGGTGACGTCGGCGAACTGCGCGAGCGTGCCGAAGAACGGCTCAAGGAAGTGAAGGAGGGCAGGGCCGTTGCGCAGGTGCGCGACGAATCGCCCAACGCCGTCGAAATCCGCCGTGTCGCCGAGGCGTGTGTGAAAGAGAAAATGAAAGTGGGCGGCATACACGTGGCGGGACAGGAGATGCAGCAGATCTTTCACGAGCTTGAAGTGCATCAGATCGAGCTCGATATGCAGAATGAGGAACTGCGCCGTACGCAGGTGGATGTGACCGCCGCGTGGGCGCAATATTTCGACCTTTACGACCTGGCCCCGGTGGGCTATTGCACCGTGAGCGAAGAGGGGCTGATCTTGCAGGCCAACCTCACTTCGGCGACGTTGCTGGGTGTTACCCGAAGCGTGCTGGTTAAGCACCCGTTCTCCAAGTTCATCATCGAAGAGGACCAGGACACATACTATCTGCACCGCAAGAAACTCTCTATGACCGGTAAACCGCAGGCGTACGAAGCGCGGATGCTGAAGAAAGACGGGACGGTATTCTGGGCGCATCTGGAAACCACCGCCGCTGAGGGCGCTGACGGCGCGCCCGTGTGCCGCGTCGCGATGATCGATATCACCGAGATGAAAAATGCACTCGAAGCGCTACACATTGCGTCCGAGGAGATCAAGACCCTGCGCGGTATCCTGCCCATCTGTGCAAACTGCAAGAGAATCCGCGACGACCAAGGCGACTGGAAGCAGATGGAAATTTATGTCAGCGCCCGCACCGAGGCCCAGTTTAGCCACGGCCTCTGTCCGGAGTGCGTAGAGACACTGTATCCAGGGATCAGGTGCACCGGAGAATGAAGGTCGCACAATGACCCGCATGGATAACCAATCCAGTCACGCCGCCAGGAGTGAAGAGAAAGCCCCATGGAGCACGATCCCATGAATCCGATCGTCATCTACCAGAGCGAAGACGGCCGCACGAAGCTCGATGTGCGCCTCGAAGACCAGACCGTCTGGCTTAACCAGAAACAGCTCACGGAACTGTTCGGCAAGGCCAAGGGCACGATCAGCGAGCACATCAAGCATATCTTCGAGGACGAAGAGTTGGCCCGGGCGACAACTGTTCGGTTATTCCGAACAGTTCAAACAGAGGGCGGCCACGAGGTCGTTCGCGAGGTGGAATTCTACAACCTCGACATGATCCTGGCGCTGGGCTTCCGAGTACGTAGCCCGATGGCCGTTCGCTTTCGCCAGTGGGCTGGGGACACGCTCAAGGAGTATATCGTCAAGGGCTTCGTGCTGGACGACGAGCGCCTGAAGAACCCGAAGGCCAATGACTACTTCGATGAACTCACCCGGCGTATCCAGGACATCCGCACGAGCGAGCGGCGGTTTTATCAGAAGATCACCGATATCTATGCCACGAGCATCGACTACGACAAGGACCACCCGTTTACCCAGGGATTCTTCGCCACGGTACAGAACAAGGTGCATTACGCTATTCACGGCCAGACCGCCGCCGAAGTGATCGTGTCGCGCGCCGACAGCCGCGTGCCGAACATGGGTCTCACCCACTGGGAACGGGCGCGTATCCGCAAATCGGACGTCGCCATCGCAAAGAACTATTTGAACGAAGAAGAACTGCGTGCGCTCAATAACCTCGTCGAGCAATATCTCATATTTGCCGAATCCCAGGCCGAGCGTCGGATAGCCATGGGCATGAGCGATTGGATCGCGAAGCTCGAGGGTTTTTTGACTTTGAACGACCGCGAGATCTTGCAGAACGCCGGTAAAGTCTCGGCGGAATTGGCCAAGGCGCACGCGGAACGCGAGTTCGTCGAGTTTCACACGATCGAGGATCGCAACCTCGAATCCGACTTCGACCGCGCGGTCAAACAATTGCCGCCGCCAAAGAAGGACAATCCATGAAACGAATCGTTGAACCCAACATGGAACCGGCCCCGCACAGCAGCATCGTCCTTTACACCACCGACGACGGCAAGGTGACGGTGGATGTATTTTTCGCAAAGGACAATTTCTGGCTGACGCAGAAGACGATGGCCGAGTTGTTCGGGGTGAACACGCCGGCGGTGAACAAACACCTGAAAAACATCTACGCCAGCGGGGAACTGATGGAGGATGCAGTTATTTCCATTTTGGAAACAACTGCCGCCGACGGCAAAACCTATGCAACCCGGTTCTACAACCTGGATGCGGTGATCGCGGTGGGATACCGCGTAAATTCAATCAAAGCCACGCATTTTCGTATCTGGGCCACCAATACGTTGCGCGAGTTCGTGGTCAAAGGATTTGTGCTCGACGACTCGATGCTGAAAAACGGACGGGCTTTTGGCAAGGATTACTTCGATGAATTGCTGGAAAAGATCCGGGAGATTCGCGCCAGCGAACGCCGGGCCTACCAGAAGATAGCGGATGTGTTCGAGCAGTGTAGCAGCGATTACCGGAGCAACGGCGAGGAGACGCACCTGTTCTACCAGATCGTGCAGAACCAGCTTCACTTTGCCACGACCGGCAATACTGCCGCCGAGATCGTCTATCGGCGGGCAGACAGCGAAAAACCGTTCATGGGGCTGACCACTTGGAAAAACTCTCCCAAGGGCAAAATTCTGAAGAGCGATGTTACGGTGGCGAAGAATTATCTGAATCAGGGGGAGGTTTCCAAGCTGAACCGCTTGGTGGGTATGTTTATTGACTTCGCCGAACTACGGGCGTTGAACCGGCAGGTGATGACGATGAAAGACTGGCTGAAGCAGGTCGAGAAATTCCTCCACTACACCGACCAGCAGATTCTGACGCACGCGGGGGAAATCTCCCATGAAATGGCCGTTGCCAAGGCCCACGATGAATTTGAGAAGTACCGGATCGCACAGGACAGGGACTACCTTTCCGATTTCGACCAGGCGTTTGCGAAGTATCTGAAAGGGAAAGACGCGCCATGAAATTGCACGTCGATGCGCAATGACCGGCATGGATAACCAACCCAGTCACGCCGCCTGCCTGTTGCGTCCGGAGGCGTTTCGGGCTACAATCATTCTCTGATATGGTGCTGTTAACGACGATACGGCGTGGAGATGCTCTGTGACAACGATCGGCTACTTTGTGTAGGCTCTGAGTTGGCAATGGAGAACTTGGAACATGGAGTGAAGGAGACGATAGTTGAGTACAGTAAAAGTGATGAAAGACGGCATGCTCAGACTGCCGCCGGAGGTTACAGACCGTCTACACCTGAAGGCCGGTGACAAAATGGGGTTGGACGTGGACATTGACGGAACAATCCGACTCTATCGCAGGAGCCTGAAACCAGCAGAGGTGTGCGGGATGTTGGGGGCGCGCACAAAGGTAACGGCAACTATCGAACAAATGGACCAGGGGATTGCGGATGCCTTCAGGCGAGGCGAATTATGAAGGCATTGGACACAAACGTGATGAAATATGAACTGACCAAACACGCGCAGAAGGTTTTGGAGGAACGGGAAATTCCGATCGAGTGGATGGAACGAACGCTATCCGCGCCGGAATTGGTTTTGCCAGACCCGGATGATGCCACAGTGGTGCGACGTTTCCGGCGGATACCTGAATTTGGCCTGCGGGTGTTGCGCGTGGCCGTCAACAC
>CAIYET010000540.1 GCA_903925285.1 Candidatus Hydrogenedentota bacterium
CCTACAGCCTAAAGCCTAAACAGCCCAGGTTGGCGTCGCGATTTTCGAGGCGCGCTAACCGCCCCGATCGGCGCGTCGAGTCGTAATTTCCTACAAGAAACTCCTTGTACAACTTGTCAACTCATGTTATACTTCTTAGCATGAAGACAACAAGAAATTCAGACACGGTTCTGTTCACGGCCAAAGGCCAAATTGTGATCCCCTCATGGCTGCGCAAGGAATTCCAGATCGAAGCTGGAAGCAAGGCTATCGTGCAACCGACGCCCGACGGCATTCTGCTGAAGCCCGTCACGCGCCATACCATTGCCAAGCTCCACGGCATTCTCAAGCGCAAGCCTGGCGGCAAGCCGTTGGCGGAAGAATGGGCCGAACACAAGCGCGACGAGAAGGAACTCGAGGATCGCAGACGTTGACCGCCACGGTTCTTGACAGCTATGCACTGCTGGCCTTCCTTCGCGGCGAGGATGGAGGCGGCAAAGTCCGGCAACTGCTCGAAAGGGCCAGCGAACGCGGCCAGCCGCTGCACATGACCGAGGTTAACTACGCAGAAGTGAAGTATATCGTCATGCGGAAAGACGGGCCTCAACGGTGGGCCTCGATTGCCGCCGATTTA
Organism: Candidatus Hydrogenedentota bacterium; assembly: GCA_903925285.1. Taxonomy (GTDB): domain Bacteria; phylum Hydrogenedentota; class Hydrogenedentia; order Hydrogenedentales; family SLHB01; genus DSVR01. Next base: position 614 of record CAIYET010000540.1, read on the forward strand.
CCCGCCTTGCCGCTCGAGTTTCACCCAATCACGCGCGTTCTTGCCGACATCGCGGCGGATTTCAAAGCCCAATACAAAATGAGCCTCGCCGATGCCTTCGCCGCTGCGTTGGCAAAAGAGAAGAAAGCCGAACTCGTCACCGGCGATCCCGAATTCAAGCCGCTCGAACGTGAAGTGAAGATAAGATGGATTAGCATCGCGGGCTAGGGGAGAGCGTCGTGCTGTCCCGGTGCATTCCGCTTCACTTCATGCACCCATTTGAATCCACATCTTGACGACGAGGCGGATGTGGGATACAATGTGATCGGATTGGATTGGAGAGTCTATCAATGGAATACGTGGAGAGAGTTGAAGGGCGGGGCAAGCCGCTTGCAAAAGAACCGCGCCTGCCTGGAAGCACTCCCGTTCAGGCGCGTCCCGATCCGAATCGGCACAAGAAGAAAAGGGCGGCAAGCGAGCTCGGCGAAATGCTCTTGTCATTTGCAGGGAAAGCAAAAGGCTTGCCCGGTGATATGGCCGAAAACCACGACCACTATCTTTATGGTACGCCCAAGAAGTGAAGCCCCTATTTGCGGACACTTTCTACTACCTTGCGTTATTGATACCGGACGATCCCGCTCACGCCAAAGCGATTACGGTTACGGAACAACTGGCATGGCCCATGGTGACGACGGCGTGGGTTTTGACCGAACTGGGAAACGCGATGGCCTCTCCACGCAACCGAAGAGTCTTTGCCAGCTTCCTCGATGCATTGGAAAAGAGCCCGTCCGTGGCCATTGCGCCTCCGTCGCGAGCGCTATTTACAGAAGGTATGGCGCTCTACCGCACCCGAAACGACAAATCCTGGTCTTTGACGGACTGCATCTCATTCGTGGTTATGAAACGGCGAAAGATCGTGGCCGCCCTGACCGGCGATCACCATTTCGAACAGGCCGGATTCGAGATTCTGCTAAAATAGACGTACTGCGTCCATCACGTTGCCATCGTGGGCTAATGGGGAGAGCGTCGTGCTGTCCCGGTGCATTCCGCTTCACTTCACGCACCCACACCACTTGACGGAGCGGCAATCCCGTGATATGGTGGATTTTGGACGAATTCATTCCGAAAGGGAAACGCTGGCATGCCGGAATTGAGCCGATTTCTTGGATTTGAACAAGATCGCGCCTCTGGAGTAACGATATGATTGAAGTGCGAAAAGCCCGCCATCTGGACAATTATCGGATCGAGATCGAGTTCAGCACCGGGCAATCCGGCATCGTTGATTTACAGGAGTCATTATGGGGACCTGTTTTCGAGCCGTTGCGAGATCTCGAACGATTCAAACGCTTTACCGTGTCGCCCGTCCTCCACACGATCGCGTGGGACAATGATGCCGATTTCGCACCCGAATACCTCCGCGACAAGATAGTCGAACAAGCAAACAATTCTGCGACACAATTCGTGGCACAACATGCCTAGTTCAGATACCGAAGAGCACCGCGATATCGTAGCGCCAGAATTAGGTATGGTGTCCCCGGAATTATGTATCGAAATAGCATGTCATCCGCGTTCGGTCTGATCGGCAATTACGTCGGCACTCCAAGAGCCGGGCGCACCGCCGGTCAATCGCAGGACTTCATCGAGGGAAGGCGCGGCAGTAACCGGGCCGACATCCTGTCCGGCTTGCTTGAGCCGCTGGATTTGCTCATACAGCAACGTAAGCGCGTCGTTGTCGAGCCCTTCGATCAAGTCGCATATCGCTTCTTTGAGTTTCATCGCACATCGTCCATGGACAAAGCGCGTATGGTACCCGGCCCGCCGGGCGTCAAGGCCGCCTAGCACAATTATGCCCATCTTTGGCGCAATAACGCAATTTCGACCTTGGAAGATTGGCGTCGCCTGTTACTGCACGGAAAGAACCAGCAACCAGTCGTGGACTTCGGGTGGAATCGGTGGATGCCAGTTGCCTTCGGCGTCAGGCTTAACCTCGCCTAACGGGAAATCGTGGCCCGTGCATGGATCGGCGTAATAGGCTTGATACGCTACGCCGGATTCGAGGCCTTTTACGAGCGGGGGATCCCAGGCCATGGGCGCATAGATGACGCGGAATTTACCTGGAACGCCTGCGGCGGTACACGTGTAGAGATTCTCGCGATTCCACGAGGGTTCGACCCATTCGGGATGGCGCTCCATCTCCCACCATGGGAAGCGGCGCATGAACGACGCGCCCCAGGCCGCTTGTTTGCCGCCGGGCAGCAGCATGGCTTCTTGCCATGGCGTGTTGCCCCAGCAGCGGCCATGCGGAGACGGTCCGTATGGGTTATCGCGCGTGCTCATCTGCCAGATGCCGTTCGCGCCGTAGGTATAGCCGGCGGCCCCGTTCAACGCGGATACGTAGAAACACAGGCGCTGGACGTTTTGCCAGCAGCGGCCCAGTATGCCTTCGTAATTTACTTCGGAATTGATCACGGGCATCGTGGGCGTCCGGCCAACGGCTGTGATGACAGTCTCGGCGGTCGGCGCGACGCTTTCGAGGTCGCCGTGACCAGTTTGCAGCATCTCGAAATCCATCAGTGCGGGGTCGTCGACCTGTTCGCGTCCATACTGCGTCGGATGGATCGTGATGAGGTTGTGGTGGCCGTCGATGGCGCGCACGTAGGCCATGACGTGCGACCAGCCGGTCTTCTGCGCGGTGGCGTCTTCCTGCGGCGTCTTCGAGAGGTAGTACGGCATCCCGCCTTCGCCGCAGATGCACCATGTAACGGGATAGGCGCCGTACCGCGCGACAAGGTAGCGCCAGTAACGCGTAATACGCTCTTCGCCTATAATAGGCATGTAGTAACCCCACATTCCGACGATGCAGGGCATGAGACCCGCGTCGGCCATGTAAGCGATCTTCAGGTCGGCCATATCGAAGTAGTCCGTGTTCACGCGCGCGAAATCGGCTGCGAACGGGAATCCCGCTTCGTTGCGCCCGCGCGCGTCCCACGCTTCCATGTCGGGATAAGGCCCGGCGATGATCTGGACGACGTTGAAGCCCTTCGCGACGCGGTCGGCGGCGAGCATCTGGAACCCGCGCGGCCAATCGAGCCGCAACGTAAGCCCCATCCACCACGTGTCGCCCATCCAGAAAAACGGCGTCCCGTCGGCGTGTTCGAAATGACGTTTGTCGGTGGCCACGCGCAATCGCCCATGTTGGAACAACGGATTGGCGCCCTCGTAGGCATTGGCGCGCACGGTTCCGGTCACGCCGTGCAAACCGCCGTCGGATTGGTTCGAGCATTGCGTTTCGAACGCATACTCACCCGCGTCCGGCGGACTGAACCGAATGGCCCAGCGCCGTCCCCCACGCCAAAACGCCGGTATCTTGAACGTCCGTCCGTCCGAATGACGGAACACGCCGTCCACCTCGATCTCGTTGTACGGATCGCCATACTCGGATGTGCTCGACAACGAAATTTCACACACTTGGTCAACCGTTGCGAACAGGTGCATTTGAACTCCTTCGGGCGGCACGGAAGCCGTGCGCGCCGGGTTGGCTCCAAGGCTAAGTAAGCATATGAAAAACATGAACACGTTTATGGCTCATCCTGATTTAGCGTACTTCATCTTCACTTTCACGGAAAATTATCGTTTCGATTCGGTTTCCCCGAAGGGGAGGAACATGAATAGCCGTGGGTGCAACCCACGGATACAAAACAGACATCCATCGACCCTGGAAGGGTCGTACTGTGTCCATATCATCATTGATAAAGGCCGACATCGTGCTCCTTGTGCGACCCTTACAGGGTCGGTAGTTAAGCATTTGTGCCAGTTGGTTGTCACCCACGGCTATTCATGTTCCTCCCCTTCGGGGAAATTCAGTTGAGACGACAACTTTCCCAAAGACTGGAAGCTTCTCTTATAAAGTACGCCAAATTCGGAAGAGTCATCTTTACTTAACCGTGACGTAGCCTGTGTCGCGAACGATCTTCTGGCCCGCTTCGCCAAGGCAAAACTGCACAAATTGATTGACTGGCTCGCCTGTCTTTCCGTCGGTGTAAAAGAACAACGGACGGGCAATCGAGTAGGCCCCGCTACGAACGGTCTCTTCGGTGGGCGCGACGCTTGGCGATGTATCATCCGCCTTGATCTTCAACACTTTAACGTTCGCTGCCGCTTCTTTCGCATAGCCAAGACCGACATAACCGATCGCCGACTTGTCCACGCCGACGGCCTGGATGATGGATGAAGTTGCAGGCATCAGCCTGGCCTTGGTTGTGTAGTCCTCCTTCTTGAGCACGTGTTCTTGAAAGAAGACATAGGTGCCCGAACTCGATTCGCGCGAAAATACGAGGAACGCACCGGGGCCGCCGCCCACCTGCGACCAATCCGTCCACGCGCCGGTGAAGATTTTCTTCAATTGCTCCAGCGTCAGTTCGTTGATGGGATTGGACGGGTGAACGATGATCGCAATGCCGTCCCGCGCCACGACTGTTTCCTTTGGGACAACGCCTTTCTGTTTCGCCTGCTCTTTTTCCGTGGCACTCATCTCGCGCGAGGCCGAGCAAATGTCGGTACTCTTGTTGATCAAGGCGGCAACCCCAGTGCCCGACCCGCCGCCCGTTACCGAGACTTCCGCGCTAGGCTGCGCCTTCATGTAGTCCTCCGCCCACTTGGCCACCAGATGTACCATTGTATCAGACCCCTTTACCGTGACGGTATTCTTGAATTTCTTCGAGTCTGGATTCGTGGATTGAGGGCGGCCACACCCGGCGATGCTCGCGCTGAGGATCATGATTGAAATCGTGGCGAATCTACGCATGACGTTTTCCTTTCCGTATTCGACGTTTCCCGTTGCGCCTATTTATGCGCTCGAATTGTTAGGCCAATGTTAGCGGGGCGTTAAATATCGGTGAAACATCCGAAATCGTGAAGACGTCTGAAGGGTAGCGGGCGGGCATTGCCTAAAAAATGGGGTTTATCCTAGAATTGGCAGTTGAACCACGAATCACACGAATCACACGAATGGGCAGGATTCACAAGTTGCTGCACGGCAGGCTCTTCCTACTGGCTTTGGCAACTGAGCGGCAGTTGAAATCATCTCACCCCCCGGTGACGGGATATTAATATTTCCTTACGCGTCTCGGAAGTTTTGTCGGGCGTTTTGCCTCAATGAGATAATGCGCTGATTCATTCGTGTGATTCGTGTGATTCGTGGTTCAACTGCCGTTCTAGATTTATGGGAAGAATGGGACAAATGGGGTTTTCACCCGCCGTGCGAATTTGTCCTTCGTCGGGACTACGCGTTGATCCGGAATGAGAGAAAAAGCGCGCGCTCACTCATCATCCTTCACATTTCATCTTTCTGGAGAAGTAACGCATTATAGCCGGCCTGTTGGAAGTGACGATCCGCCGTCAGGGCGTCGGTCAGCCGCCACTGCTTCATCGCGACAAACGAAATGCAGTCCGTAAGCGACCAGTCCTTATCCGGGCGCCGGGCGTAAAGCGCGAGCCCGGCCTCGTAGAGCGCCTTATCGGGATCGAGTACGGTTATGCCTGGATCCGTCTCGATACTTGCCAGCAAGGCCAGAAATGCGCCTCGCTGCCGTGCCTTGGCCATCGCGTCGGCCAGTTCCGTAATTACCCACGCGGTGGTCAAGAACGGAACGCGCAAAGTCCGGGAAATCTCGACCGCGCGCCTGTGCGCTTCGTCAGCCTCGTTCACGAGAGCCAGGTAGTAGAAGGTATCGGCAAACACGGCCTTCATTCTTTGGGACGTCCATGGGCATAGAAGTCGTGATTGGTTGCGAAATCCGCTGGCAGCCCTTTCGCAATTCCGATAATCGATTTGTATCGTTCATATAAAGAAGGAAGGGGGTTTGCGTCCGACGATTCGGGACTGCTGGCTATCATGACCACCTCGATCCTCGCGCCTTCCTCAAGTTCTACCTGTTCATCCAAAACAACCGTTCCATTCTCCACGTGCCCGCTGTATGTCATGTTTACCGCGCTCCTTGTTTCATCCTTCATCTTTCACGCTAAAGTAGCCATACTACAGATGACATAATCCGCTTCATGCTGCATGTCGTGCTCACAAATGGATCATAACACAAGCTGCAAGCTTGAAATCGACTCCGAAGTCTAGGCGATGGGCAGATGGAGCGTGAAGCAGCTACCCTTCCCCGGTGCGCTTTCGACGGATACTTGGCCGCCATGGAGCGCGGCGATGTGTTTTACGATGGCAAGCCCGAGTCCGGTGCCGCCGAGTTTGCGGCCGCGCGCGCGGTCCACGCGGTAGAAACGTTCGAAGATGCGGGGTAGATGTTCCGGGGCAATCCCGACGCCGCGATCCCGGACGCTAATCCTGGTTTCGGCGGCATCGCTCGAGCCGACGATCTCGATGGCGTCGCCGTCGCCGCTATATTTGATGGCGTTATCCAGCAGGTTGATGACGGCCTGCTCCAACAGAGGCGCATTGGCGCGCACAGTTACGGTTTCATCGCACGCAATCGAGATCGCCAGCCCTTTTTCGGACGCTTTGGGCGCACAGGACGCGAGGGCGGCGTCCAAGAGGCCGTGCAGTGCCGTCTGGTCGAACGGAACCGCGCCCGATGTCTCGGATCGTTCCAGACCGGCCAGCGACAGGATGTCGTCCACCAGCGAACAAAGGCGATCCGCCTGGCGTGCGATGATATCGAGGAAACGCTTTTCGGTTTCGGCGTCGCCGGGCGGATCGTTCAAGAGGGTTTCGGCATACCCTTTGATCGAGGTAACCGGGGTTCGTATTTCGTGCGAAACATTGGCCACGAAATCGCTGCGGGCACGTTCGAGGCGCTGAAGCTCCGTGATGTCGTCGAGCACCAACAACGCGCCCATTTCGTCGCCACGCTCGTCGCGCAACGGGGTTGCCGAAACCCGCAGGCAGCGATCTTGCGCACCGAAGAGAGTTACTTCTTCCTCGAAGGGCTGCTGCTTCGACAATATCCGGCCAACGCACTCGTGGAGTTTCGGATTGCGTGCTACCTCGAAAAAATCGCGACCACATGCCGTCTCGATCGAGACCCCGAACAACTTGGCCGCAGCGGGATTCAGGCTCATTACACGTTCGCCGTTGTCCACCGCCAACACCCCCTCCGTCATGCTCGATAAGACGGCATCCAACTGGTTGCGTTGACGGTCCATGGCCTGGATCCGCGCACGCAGTTCGCCTGCCATTGCATTCATGGCTTCGGCCAGTGCGGCCAGTTCAACTGAATCGGGGATCGGCAGTCGCGCCTCGAAATCGCCTCGAGCAAAATGTCTCGTGCCCAATTCCATCTGTTTCAGAGGGCGGGCAATCCGTCGCGTCAGAATGAAGGCGATCAGGAACGCCAGCACGGCGACCACCGCGCTACCCAGAACGACGCGATAGAATACCTGCCGCAACGCGCCGTCAACGGAAGCAAGCGATGCGCTTGTACGAATGACGCCCACAACCTTTCCCGATTCGATTACGGGCACGGCCACATAGAACCAATCGCTGTGAAGGGTGTGGCTGTACCGTTGGGCGTGGCCCACATGTCCCGCCAAGGCTTCCCTGACTTCGGGACGGTCCCCGTGGTTGTCCATTTTTCGTGGGTCTTCGTTCGAGTCGCCCACGACCTTGCCTGACGGCAGGATAACGGTGATTCGCGAATCCGACAATTTCCCCAGATCCTTGCATAGCACGTCGGTCCGAAACGTGTCCTGCTCCGTGAACGCATTGCCGAGTTGCCGTTCGATGAGGCGCCCACGAACCTGCAAGGCGGCTGCGGTCTCCGTCAGATGCAATCGATGCATCGAGGTCAGCGCATCCCATGTCGCCAAAAAAACAGCCGCCAGAATCACGATAAGGAACGGTGTGAGGACTTGTGTAAAGATGCTTCGCCGCGCCACGGGCTACTCCTTGAATCGGTAACCAACGCCCCGGACTGTCTCGATGAAATCGCCGCAATCGCCGAGCTTTTTCCGTAGCCCGACCATCTGAACGTCCACGGCGCGATCCGTTACCGGATAGCCGGGACCATGGAGCGCGTCCACAATCTGCGAACGCGTGAACACCCAACCTGGACGACGCGCGATGAAACAAAGGACCTCGAACTCGGTGTGTGTCAATTCGACAGGTATGTCCTTCACAAGGACTTCATGACGTCCCGGATGGATGATGATGTCGCGAGCACGAATCAGGGCCGGTTCACCGTTGGCAAGTCGCGGACTTCGGCGCAGGGCCGCACCGATCCGCGCCACCAACACCTTGGGACTGAAGGGCTTGACGATATAGTCGTCGGCCCCCATTTCCAAGCCGCGTACAATGTCGTTTTCCGTGCCTCTGGCGGTCAGCATGACAACGGGAATGTCACGGGTCTTCCGGTCGTTCTTCAACTGCGAACACACTTGAAAACCATCGAGCCCAGGGAGCATCAAGTCCAACAGCACCAAGTCGGGGAAAAGAACGTGCGCGGTCCGCACCGCTTCAGTTCCCGTCGACACACAGGTACAAGCATACCCGGACTTGAGCAGGTTATACTCGATCAATTGAAGAATCTCTTCTTCATCGTCCACAACCAACACATGACGTTTACTCATGGCCGTCCCTTCTGACACCGCTTAGAATGTCATTATAGCAACGTTTTGTGTAACCCACCACCAGGCTTCAGGCTTCAGGCTTCAGGCTTCAGGCTTCAGGCTTCAGG
>CAIYET010000541.1 GCA_903925285.1 Candidatus Hydrogenedentota bacterium
CAAAACAACGGACTCCACCAGATAGAAGACCGTCAACGTCGCATGAACGCCGCTCGTAAACCCATAACTGTGCAGGCCAACCCCAAGCATGTTGACACCAAACCAGGAAAACGCAACCACCACGCCACCGAAAATCGCGCCCAAATGGACGCCATAGTCGCGAATCAAACCGCCCCGGCGCGCGTGCAACACCGCCAATTGCCAAAGTACAATCATCAACGCCCCGTTCTCTTTCGGATCCCATCCCCAAAACCGGCCCCAACTCTCGTTCGCCCAGATCCCCCCCAGCACCGTCCCAACAACCGAGAAGAAAAGCGCAAAACAAAAAACGCCATAAACCATCCGAGTCAGGCTGCGGTAAAACGCACCCTCCCTACGCCGCCAGCCCAGCAGTTGCCCGAAGACATACACATGCGACAACGCCCCGGCCAGCAAGCCCGCCGCGTAGCCGATCGTAATCGTGGTTACGTGCGTGGCCAGCCAGAAATTCGTATCGAGCACGGCTACCATGCTCGGCATCGTGTCCAAACCTTCAACCGCTTCGTACTTGTTGGCCAGAAACAGGCCAGCCATCCCGAGCACCGACGCCAGCGCCAGCGCTACTCGTTGCCGGTTCATCCATTCCATGAACAGCGAAACAACCACCGCCACCGCCGTCACGAACAGGATCGTCTCATATAACGTGGTTACCGGCGGACGTCCGCGGATGACGCACCGCATCGCGATACCCGCACTCAGCAAGACCGCTGCCAGCGAAATCGTCGCAACCGCAGCGAGCGAGATCGTCCGTCGGCCCGGCGTCAGCCACGAAACCGCGATCAGAATGAAACTCAACACAAACAAGGTAAGACTGTAATAAAACAGACTCCACCGATAATAGGCAACCTCGAGACCAATGGACCCATATTCACCACGCGCTACGGCCAAGCCCGCCAGCCGCTCATTCAGCGCCCCCGCCAAGGTCGCAAAATGCGCGCGATCGTCACGCGCCTGGACCAGATCCTCCACGGCGGCGATCAACGACACCGCGTCCGGACACGACGAACCGCCTTGCAGCGCGCAGGCAATCAGATCCGTCGGCGTCCGCCACTCGCCTTCCTCTTTTGCAACAGGCGGAAACAGCGCCAAAGTCGACGCATCGCCCGACGTCTTGTCGATCTCGCCGAACAGTTTCGATATGGCCTGAGCGGCAGTCTTCTGCTCGGGCGTCGCGCTCTCTTGGCCATGCAACGCCGCGAGTTTCTTCGACAGTTCCGGCCCCTTCGCGAGCAGAGCACTCAACCGGCATTCCGTCTGCCCCGGAAACAAATCCGCCAGCGCCGCGTACTCCCCGACGGGATAGGTGCGCCGCGCAAAATCCAGAAAATGCGTCAGCCGCTCGAATTCGAGCATGTTCTGCGCCAGATTCGCGATCTGGTTCTCGAGCAGCGTCCGCTCCTTGCCCTCCTTGCCCATATACGAATGGGCGAGATCCATCAAACGGTCGCGCGCAGACGCCAGGTTGTCATACGAGTACCGCGCGCGGCGTTCCTCGAACGAAACGCCGATCGCCGCCAGCACATCCGCGTTGTCCACAAGGAACGACTTATACTGCCTGGCCGTCTCCGGATAAAATAGACTGTCCATGAGCCACTGAACCGGCGTCAGCCGCTTCCCCGCAAGACTCGTACACGAGCGCCGCCCGTTCAGTTTGAGCAACGTGAAACCGGCGTACGTATCCAGCGGTTTGACCCGGCCGCCTTCCTGCACCGCCAACATTGCGAACATACCTACGGTTTGCGCACGCCAGTCCGCCGAAGATCCGCCCACCGCCGACGTTTGGTCCGCCGCCATCGCAACGCAACACAGAAACAACGCGCCAAGCGTTGAAAGCCAGCGCCACGCCGGTAGTCGATCCGCCGCCACAATACGCGTCATTTACCGCGATCTCCTGCTTTCCAGCCGCGGAAGCCCTGCGCGCGGCCTTTCCGATTGAAGGTACGCCACCAATTTCTGCATGAAATGAATTGCAAGCCCCAACGTAATCACGAGGCAGGCATAAAGAGGAAATCGCTCGGCCGGATTCCGAACCACCGCAAAAACCGAATACAACCGCTCGCCGGGCCGCGCATTCGACGGACCCCACGACGACTGATACAGCGTATAGCCCAAGCTACGCAAAGGCTCATTCATCGTGACCCGCGCCTTTTGGCCGACGCCATCCTCCGTCTTCGTAACCTCGCTCGTGAACTTCCGCGCCATATTGGTCTGCGGATGCAATTCCCGCGTAAACTTATCCAGCCTCACCGTGAACGGCAACGTCCACCGCCGAAGCCGCAAATCGACCAACCACGCTTTCCCGCCCCCCTGCACCACCAACGGTTCGTACGCGCCCGCCCAAAGAATCGCCTTCTTTTCAGCGCCGCCCGGTGTTTCGCGAATCGTCGCCAAAACGCCCGCCTGATTAGCCTCCTGCTCGCGCTCGGACGCCTGCGGCGTCAGTACGAAACCCTCCACGACGTCGCTTCCCGGAGCGGTGGCCGCCACAGGCTGCGCATTCGGCGAGAACGCGCCGAGCGTCAAGACGAACGGCAACTCCGCAAACCGAAACGACCGCGAACGCGCCCCTCGAAGATTCGTAAATTCACGCGCCGCAATCAGATACTCCCTCGTAGGACCGCCCGTCGCTTCGCCGACCGCGATTTCCCACTCGTTCGACGACTGAAACTCGTTCGACGACTCCCGCTCGTACAGCGTCAGATGGCCCGCCACCGCGTACCGGTACGACACGAACGCCCCAACCAGCAAGACCAGAATCCCCGCATGCGCCACCAGCGTCCCAAATTTCCGCCAGCCCATCCGTACCCGAACAATGCCGCCCAACGTCAAATTAACCGCCAGCACAATCAAAAGCAGATACGTTCCAGGCAAGGGAATCGGGATCGCGCCAAATACCCATTGCACAAGTACCACCGACTCGAAATACAACCGCTGGGCCTGATACAGCCCGTGCTCGACCTGGTACAACGTGCCAAGGTACGTCAAGAGCAACAAAAATAGAAAAAGCACGCAGGAAAGTTCGAACGAGGCCAGCCATGCAAACGCCTTTTTCAACACCTGCCTCATGAACTCATTCCCTTCCTGGCGAATAATAAGTAGCACGCCGCTAATTTGTCCCTACTTACTACTTATCTACTGTCTTTAGCGACTGGCAAAACGCCGCAAAGTGGTCTTTTTCGCCACCCACAACCGCTTCCGGCCCAGTCATCTTCACAAACACCGACTCGCCGTCAAGATCCACGATCGTCGCATACAGCAAATAACCGCCGCGTTCCGCGCCCGACATATCCGTGTACGTCCCGCTCACCTCGACGAACGGCGCAGGACGTCCCAACGCCTCGATTTTCGGTAGAGCCGCGATCGCGTCCGCCGACAACGGCGTCTGGCCCATCTGGCCGCGCCAACGATTGACATTCGCCTCGATCCCGCCGCCCGCGCCATGCAACTGCGTCACGTAGCACTCGGCCTCCCCGTTCTCGCCAATCGCATAATTGGCCAAACGCATAGACGACCCCGCCTTCGCTTTCCAAGTCGCCGGGGCCGTCCACTCGAATTGCGGCGGCGCAACCGAACCATGGCCCATCGGCGTCGCCGTCTGCGGACCCAACAGCCGTTCTTGTGCCGCCGCCTTCGTTCTTTCCGGACGCGGGGAAGTCGGCGCTTCGCGCGTCTGGGTCACCAGCGCCGGATCATTGCCGCCGCCGCATGAAACCAGTCCCACAAAGACGACTATGGCCGCAAGACATCTAAGTGCGAACAACTCCATTCCTCCATCCACACATATTGCTCCTAGTTTCAAGAAACACCGCGCCGCGCCCACACATTCCCTAGGAGTTAGAAGTTAGGAGTTAGGAGTTAGAAGAATGGACTCCTAACCCCTAACTCCTGCTGAATAATCGCTTACTTCTTTTTCGTGGGATTCGGGTGCGCGAGTTTCGCAGCCGCTTGCTTGAAATCAAAGCCCGCTTTTCCGCCGCCCTCAAGCGTGTACCGATCCGCCTTCCACGTTGCGCTCTGCTCGTTGTGGCATCCCTTGCACACCGCCTCATCCGGCGTCGGCTTGATATGCGCCGCCATATTGACGGTTTTGTCACCGCTCTTGAACTTCTTGCCATCCGCCACGTGCAACGAGGCTGGGCCATGGCACATCTCGCACTGCACGCCATCTTCCTTGAGCAGCGGCGCCGTCGGGGCGCCCGTCTTCTCATCGAAAGCGGTGACATGGCACTTGAGACACTGCGGCGCTTCTGCGGCAGGCTTGTCCAGTTTAGCCTTATCCGCCAACGCCTTCGCTTCCGGCGTAGCCAGCGCTTCGAGCGCCTTCGCGTGCGGCGAAGCCTTCCACTTGGTCCATTGCTCGCCTTCTTCCGCCTTACTATGGCAGATCTTGCATTGCTTATTGCCGATGTATGTTGCCTCTTGCGCATAGGCGCCGCCCACAAAGGCCAGCACCGCGCAAACCGCCACCATGACTACTAACGTCTTCTTCATGCGCATCGCTCCTTTCGTTAGGGATGAAGGATGAAGGATGAAGGATGAAGGATGAAAACACCTCAGCGGCGTGAATCAAGACTTTTTCATCCTTCATCCTTCATCCTTCATCCTTTTCCCTTAACACGGACCGCACCCATACCTGAATGCACGGGAACTTCCGTCTTTCACAACTTCTTGCCCGGCGCTTTTACCGGATACTTCCAATCGTCATCGTGACACGCATTGCACCGGGGCAATTTGCCCATACCGTCCACATGGCAATCCTTGCAACCGGCGTCCTTGTGATTGTCATCGAGTCGAAAGCCCGTCTTGACATGGTCGAACTTTTCCGGCGCCCAGTCGGGCTTATGACACGCGCCACATTCACGGCTGGCGTGCGGCGCCATCTTGCCATCGGTATACGAGTGGCACTTCTGGCACGCCACACCCATATGATATGCCTTAAGCTCGAATCCCGCACGGGCCATGTGATCAAACCCGGGGCCTTCCTTCTGGACATGGCATTTGCCACATGCTTCTTCGGACGCGTGGCATTTCGCGCAGTCTGCGTGCGGATCCTGCCGCTCACGTTTACGTTCCGACCGCGCTTCTTCGTGGCAACGGCTGCAACTCTCATTCTTGTGGCATTCCACGCAACCCAAACCGAATGCCTCCGAATGCTCCTTATGATGGAAAAAAACCTTCGATCCCGCTTCATATCCGGTCGTCTCGTAGACCTTCTGATCGGGTTTTTTCACATTCGGATGCAGCCGTCCCACCATGTCCGTCGCATCCATCTTCATCTCGACTTGTGGCCCTGCCGATCGCTTGGCATGGCAAATGCCGCATTGCGTATAGCGATCCCATTCCCGGTGACACCCAAAACACTGACGGTGATACGCGCCCTTGAGTCCGGGCTGCCGCAAATTACTCTGATCAGGCTCCACAGGATGACATTCCCGGCACGCCTGAATGCGCTCCGGCGTGCTATGGTGATGACACACCGTGCACCCTTCGGACATTGCCTCCATTTCCGCGTGCAACTTGTGCGGAAAAACGACCGGCACGTAAATCTCGGAAAGCTGGTCGAGGATGAAGAAGTCGGGGGCCATCGTCGCAGGCATGGTTGGACGTTTATCGGTATGGGTATGCCGGGCGCACGACCGAAGCTTCGTGTTCTCCCCCTCAGTCGGGTGAACATCCACATGGCAACTGATACAAGGCGGCGCATCCGCAGTCGAGCCCATACCCGGGTTTGCAGTCACGCCCATATCCGGGGTTTCGGAAAACGCCGCAGCCATCCACAACAGGGTCAGACCCCCTATTACGAACGCCGCCAGTCCAATATTCCAAACGGCCCCAAGCCGCGGCGTGCTTTGCGCACATGCACAAGGCCACCCCTTCCCGCCTTTGCAGGGAAGCAGGCCCGAACAATTGCGGCTTCTAGGACAATACACGACAACCCCTTTCCTCAGCCTGCACGACCGGGCATCTCATGAACCGGCAGCACCGGAAAAATCATGACGACGGTCCGATATATGAACACCAGTCCCGCCACAAGCCCAACGGTGACAGCGATTTCGACGAAAGAAGGGAAATACGGTTTGTCCGCGTACAACGGCGAAAAGGCTACCAGAAACACGTTCACCCGGTTGACCACCACGCCGATAACTGCCGACGCACACGCAATAAAAAGCAACAACGGCGTCCGCCGCACGCGCGGCGACACCAACATCGCCAACGGAATCACGCCGCCAATCAAAAATTCCAATCCGAACGCCACCGTCGGCGTCCCGCCCGCAAGAAGCGAGACATATGCACCGCGAATCAGCAAATCGCATATCTTGGCAATCCAATAAATGCCCAAAAGCACCACCGTATAACGAACCAACAGACCCAGCAGTTTTATTTCCGCCGCCCGCTTGAACGCCCACGACGACCACAGCGATTCGACCGCTACCATCGGAAAACCGACCGACATCGCCGACAGCAAAAACAGCAACGGCAAAATCGGCGTGTACCAAACCGGATTCATCTTATACGGCGCGATGAGCATGAGCGCGCCCAGCGAAGACTGATGCATGCACGACAACATGATCCCCGCCGCGATCAGCAGAAACATCGTCCGCTTGAGGACGGCGTCCGCCACGCGAAGCACGGCCTCGGCAATGTCGTTCAACGCCCCAAGCGGACCGGGCAGACGCACACGCCCCATGAAGCGTTCACACACCACCGGCGCAAATTCGAGATAGAGAATATTCAGATAAGCCATGACGCACATGGCCACTTCGAACAAAACCGAATTGCCTTGCCACATCGTCGGCAACATCGGATGCCAAATATTGTAGTAACGCCCCAGATCCAAAAGAAGACCAAGCACCACGAACGTGTAGCCCAAGACCGCCGTCAACAACGCCGGGCGCACAAGCGCCTCGTATTCGCGCCGGTGAAACACATGCGCCAGCGCAGCCGTTGTAAACCCGCCCGCAGCCAGCGCAACGCCCGACGCCACATCCAGCGCAATCCAGATGCCCCACGGATACGCGTTCGAGAGATTCGTCGCCGCGCGAAGTCCGAATACCAGACGGAACATGGCCGCAACGAATCCGATCCCCATCAGACACAAAAGGAAAAGGACTCCCTGCGTAAAAAACTTCCGCGAGACCGGCGCGCTATGCGTCGAATTGTCCGTAGCTCATTCCTCCGAGTTTGGAGTGCGGCGGCCGTGACGCCGCTTTGGATGCGTTGGTTCAACTAAAGCGGCGTCGTTGCCGCCGCGCTCCAAAGGCGGCAGGTCCGGACCTGCGTCGAACGTTTTCATCGCCGCACAGAGCAATCCGTAAAGCAGCACCGGCGGAATGCCGAACTTGAACACGTTGTGCTGGATCGTTTCCGTCAATTCCGGCGTCGGTTTCGCGGGAAACTCCCGGAAACCCAGTTCCTCGAACGGACGCCCCGCCAGATAAAGCCACGAAGTCCCGCCCAGTTCCGTTTCGCCGTACACGTGCGGGATATACCGTTCGGGATCGGATGTAATCTTGTTATGCGCCAATTGCAACAGCTTCGTCCGCTCGCCGAATATCAACGCGTCGGGCGGGCATATCTCGACACACGCCGGCGGCTTATTCTCCGCCGTCACCCGCGCGAAACAGAACGAGCACTTCGAGACCACCGGCGTCAGCGCATTGTCGTACTCGTACGCGGGAACCTGAAACGGACACGCGATCATGCAATAACGGCAGCCAAGGCACTTGCCTGCGTCATACGTGACCGCGCCATTGTCCTGTTTCCGCAACGCTCCCACGATACACGCCGACGCACACGCCGGACGGAGACAATGCATGCAATTCAACTTGACAAACGTGGGCTTGTCCGGATGTGCCGCATCCGCATACCGATTCACGACCGTATACGCATCTGCGGTCATCCGCCGTTTCACGTCGAAAACCTTCGTGTCGTCATAAGCCTCGAGCGGCTTGTCCGACAGATGGTTCGCACCCGCGCAGGCAAACTCGCACTTGCGACACCCGATACATTCCGTCGTGTCTACAAGCATGCCACAGTCCGAAGACACGTCCGGCGAGTCCTCGGCGCCAGCATCGAGAGGCAATACAGCCCCGGCAATACCAGCGCCAAGCACCTTCAAAAAGGACCTTCGTTCCATATCGGCAGAGACTTTCTATAACAGCCACTTGCGTGAGAAATTACACAAACCCTTATGACTAAATGCTACCGCGTTTCGAGAAAAGAGTCATCGGGGCAAAAGAGGGAACTTCAAGCCACACGGGTCAGTAGAAAACACGGATACGGACCGAACATGGCGATGCTCACCTATGTCAACTGCCGAATTTAGGTTAAAGCATGTTGCGTTCTCGGAACATAGCGTTGTAGTGCCAGGTTCAAACCGGTACCTTTTTGCCGGTCCCTGCAAGGTTTTCCTCTTGCGCGGGGAGATACTGGCGATTTCAAGCGGCGTAACTCTTCGGATGTTAAGGAGTTGCGTGAAATGCCGATAGTTGGAATGAAGGTTGCTTTCGATGGAATGGATTGATCTTCAATGTTGGGGACCTGTCCTTGGCGGGTCGCAAGGCGCCTGCAATGTATGGGAGGCTCCATGGGAACTCTTTTCAGTACGCTCAATGTTGCTCGTTCGGGATTGCAAGTGGCCCAGGTCCAAATGGACACCACTGGTCACAATATCGCCAACGTCAACAAGGACGGCTACTCGCGCCAACGCGTGGACTTGATCAGCCCATCGCCGGATGTGCGCTCGTATGGGGCCATCGGGCGCGGCGTGCAGGTGAAACTGATTGAACGTCTCCGCGAGGGTTTTCTCGATACGGTGCTTCGCGCCGAAGTGGGCGATCTAGGTGCATCCGACGTCCGAGCGCCCTATTTCGACCGCATCCAGAATCTGTTCAGCGAACCGGGCGATCAGGGATTCGGGACGAATATTACGGCGTTCTTCGATTCGCTTAACGATTTAGCGAACAATGTCGAGGAACAACCGGTCCGAATGTCGGTCATCAACCAAGCGCAGACCTTGTCCTCGAGTTTCAACCAGTTGTCGCAACAAATCTACGCGTTGCGGACCAATGCGAACGAAGAGGTAATCAATACGGTTCCGGACATCAACTCGCTGGCCCAGCAAATCGCCAAGATGAATGTCTCGATCCGTAATTCGGAAGCCGGGGGCGTCAAGGCAAACGACTTGCGCGACCAGCGCGACGTACTCCTGGACCAACTCGCGAATGAGGTCAACATCCAGTTCCGCGAACGGGACAACGGCCAAATCGATGTACTGATCGGCGGCGAGTCTTTTATCACGGGCGAAAGTTACCGGGCGATCGAGGCCGTTCGCGATCCGTCCATCGATCCCGCGCGCCAAGACCTCGTCACCGCGCGGTTCGTGGACAATGGACAGGCGGTGAACATTCAGAGCGGGGTGCTGTATGGCGCCCTGCAAGTGCGTGATGTGGACCTGGCCGTGCTGACCAACCGGGTCGATACGATGGCGGCGACCATTATCAACGAAATCAACAAGGTTCACAGCACGGGCAACGGCCTGGACAATCTTTCGGGAACCATCTCCGCGACCAATGCCGTGACGGATCCCGGCGTGCCGCTAGGCTCCGCCGGACTGCCATTCCCCATAACAACGCCTGGCAGCTTCGACGTCGTTGTGTACGACGCGTCGGGCACTGCCACGACGACGACCATCAATGTGACCAACACGACGACGCTCGATAGCCTCGCCGCCGATCTCAACGCGGTGGGCAATTTCTCGGCGTCCGTCTCGAACGGCATTCTGAGTCTTGGGACCGCGTCGCCCAACACGTTTTCGTTCGCGAAGGATACGTCGGGCGTACTGGCGTCGTTGGGGGTCAACAGTCTTTTCACGGGCCACGACGCGGCCAGTATGGGCGTCAGCCAGGCCATTGAAGACAATCCGAGGCTGCTTACGTCGGCTTATAGTACGAACGTGCTCGATACCGGCGACAATACCGCCGCGCTGGCCATGGCGAATGTCCGCAATAGCAAAGTGCTCGAAAACGGCACCGCTACGATCAACGATTTCTACGAAACAACGATTGTCCGTGTCGGTACCGATGCTCAAGCCAATCAACAGCAAAACACCGTGCAGCAAGCGTTCGTCGACGACTTTCAGCGCCGCCGCCAGGAAGTATCAGGCGTGTCCATCGACGAGGAAGTCACGAACATGATGCTATTCCAGCGCGGCTACGAGGCGTCCGCCCACGTCATCACGGTCGTCGACCGTATGCTCGACGCCCTCTTCAACGCCTTCTGATGACCAAGACGGGAATTCAGGAGAAGGATGAAGGATGAAGGATGAACCGAGGCTGTGTTCTTTTTCATCCTTCATCCTTCATCCTTCATCCTTTCCTCCAACGATATTCGCGGGTGATAAGGGAGACGTTTATGCGTGGCTTGATTGCAGGGAGTTGGCTGGCGGGTTGCACGTTGTTGGCGGCGTCGACGTTGAGTTACGGCGAGGAGACGGGCGGCTGGAAAGCCGGTACGGCGCGCGCGGATATCACGCCGACGGAACCGGTGTGGATGGCCGGCTATGCGTCGCGTACGCATGAGGCCGACGACACGCTCTTGCCGTTGTTCGTGAAGGCGCTTGCGTTGCAGGACGCGGCGGGCCGGAAGGCGCTAATCGTCACAAGCGACACGCTGGGCTTCCCGAAAGACATGGCCGAGCGCCTTCGCGCGCGATTCAAGGATTCCCTCGGACTCGAACGCGAACAGGTCATCTTGAACGGGTCGCACACGCACAGCGGGCCGGTCTTGCGTGATTCGCTCTACTTCATCTATCCGCTCGATGAAGCGCGCATCCGCGCCATCGAACGGTACTCGGCGCAGTTCGAGGACCGCATCGTGGCGTGCGTCGGCGAGGCGCTCGATGCGATGGTCCCCGCGCGGTTGTCCGCGGCCAACGGCGTCGTCCGGTTCGCGGTGAACCGTCGCAACAACCGCGAAGCGGAGATCCTCGATACGCACGATCTCAAAGGACCGGTGGACCACGCCGTGCCGGTGTTGAAGGTCGCGCGCGAGGATGGTAGCCTCTTGGCTGTCCTGTTTGGCTATGCATGTCATGCGACCACGCTCGATATCTGCCGCTGGTCGGGCGATTATCCGGGATTCGCACAGGTGGAACTCGAAGCCGCGCACCCCGGTCTGACGGCGTTGTTCTTCGCGGGCTGCGGGGCCGATCAGAATCCGCTGCCGCGCCGCACGATTGCGCTTGCCCGACAATATGGCCGCGAACTGGCTGCCTCGGTCGAATGCGCGCTCGATGATCCGATGACGCCGCTGGATGCGAAAATGGACCTGAAGCAAACCGAGGTCGAATTGGCGCTGACGCCTGCACCGTCGCGCGAGACGTTGACGGCGCTGGCGCAGAGCGACTCGCCGTGGCAGGTGCGCGCCGCGAAGGCGTTTCTTGCGGATCTCGACACGGGCAAGGCGCTCGCTACGTCGTACCGGTATCCGGTATACGTCTGGCGGCTGGGCGGGCAACTCGTTGTGGCGCTTGGCGGCGAGGTCGTCGTCGATTACGCCGTGGCAATCAAACAGGCCTTGGGGCGCGACACGTTCGTCATGGGATACAGCAACGATGTGATGAGCTACATTCCGTCGGTGCGCGTGCTGCGCGAGGGGGGATACGAAGGCGCCACGGCGCAGATGGCATACGGACTGCCGAGCGTGTGGACCGAGGATATCGAACCGCGTATCATGAACGCCGTCCGGGAATTGGCCGGCAACACAAAGTGATTGCGGATTGCGGATTGCGTGGCGCGGAAAAGGGAGGTGTAACGTGAGCGGGCATGCAGTACTGATTCACGGCGTGGTTCCTGAAGTGGCGACGGCGACGATGGCGGCAGCGGGCGCGGCATTGTCAGTGGGGATGTTGACATACGCGCTGGCACAGGGCGTCAAGAAACTGGTCGAGTTGCAGGTCGACAATGCTCGACTGCGCATGGCCGAAGAAAAGGCGCGCTTGGCCGAATGGATGCAGTTCCAGGCGGCGCAATTGCGATCGATGGAACTATTCCGCCAGATGGAAGCGGCGCTGCACGCAGCGGAAGAGCGCCTCGCGTCGCTCGAGTTGGCCGATGTGACGGGCCGCGCGCTGCAAACCACCGAAGGACCGTCCGCGCCCGCCGAACAGGCCTACCTGTCGCTGGGCAATACGCGCATGACCCCGGCGCAAGTCCAAACCTTGTTCGACGCGATCGCGGCCATCGTCGAGGCGCTGCCCGAAACGTTGCGCATGGCGGCGGACTCGCCATTCCCGAAACTCGCCAAGCACCAGGAACGCCTTCAAGCACAGTTCGCGGGTGGACAGCGGGTGGCCTGGCGTGAAGTGGCCGCATTCAAAGAAACGTTGTCGCGCACACTCAAGGACTATACCGCCCATGTCGCCGCACGCCTCGAGCATGACGCCACCGCGCTCACCCGCTTGGAAGCCGTCATGGACGATCTCCTGTTCCATCGCGAACTGGCCGTGGGTCCGGAGCGCTCCGCGATCGAAGCGCTGTTGAGCCAGGTAAATACGCTGCTCGAACGGCGCGAGGTCAAAGCGGGACAACTCGAATTGATCGCAAAGCGCCTCGAAGCGCTCAAGAAGGCGATCGGCGGCCGCGTGATCCGAACGGCGCATCGCTCGGGCCTGTGCGAATCCATAACACGCCATCTCGAAACGATGGGCTACGGCGCGGCGTCGCCATTCCCAGCCGACCCCGATACGCCCGAACTCGAAGCGCAACTCAAGATACCCGGCGGCGACCGAATCCACATCGCCCTCACCGAAAACGATCAAATCCATTTCGAGCTTATCCATGAACGGCTCGAAAAGGCCGGTCTGCTCACGCCCGCCGACTGGCTCGATATCCGCCGCCAGGAGAAGCGCTGGTGCCAAGACTTCAAGGAACTCGTCCGCCGACTGGTCGCCGAAGGATTCTCGTACGAAATCGCCTCCGAGCATCTCGTGCCTGAACAGGCCATCAAAGTCGTCGTCGTCGATACGGCTGAAGACATCCTCGCCCAATCGCATGAAGAAGAGCACGAAACCAGCGAGACTGCGAAGCGCTACTTACCGTGAGCGGTTGCAGGCAATTTGGGAATTGTGAACAAAAATGGCTCATCCGGATTTAGCGTACTTTATAAGAGAGCTTCCTCTCTTTGGAAAAGTTGTCGCCTCAACTGAATTTCCCCGAAGGGGAGGAACATGAATAGCCGTGGGTGACAACCCACGGGCACAAATGCTTAACCTCCGACCCTGTAAGGGTCGCACAAGAAGCACGATGTCGCCCTTTATTAACAATGATATTGACATAGTACGACCCTTCCAGGGTCGATGGATATCGGTTTTGTATCCGTGGGTGACAACCCACGGGCACAAATGCTTAACCTCCGACCCTGTAAGGGTCGCACAAGAAGCACGATGTTGCCCTTTATTAACAATGATATTGACATAGTACGACCATTCCAGGGTCGATGGATGTCGGTTTTGTATCCGTGGGTTGTACCCACGGCTATTCATGTTCCTCCCCTTCGGGGAAACCGAATCGAAACGGTAATTTTCCGTGAACGTGAAAAAGAAGTACGCTAAATACGGATGGGCCACAAAAATGGCAGTCGGAATGTTGAAAACGCCATATCCGCGCAACTTGATCCGGACGGGCGAAAGGGGCCATAACGGTTTTCGTATCACGCATATGCGTGAAGGTAGGAACTGCTTGCAGCAGGCTGTATGTAGGCTGTAGGAACTGCTTGGATTTCCTACTGCCTACAGCCTCACTTCCTACAGCCTCACCGAGGATATCATGGGAATGCTTGTAGCGATCATGGTTACACGGTTTGTTTGCGCAGTCGGGCCGACGCCGGTCGAGATGGACGACGCGCGGCAATGGGGCGCTGCGAAGTTCGGAGGCGTCGTGCAGCAATCCGAGAAAGGCGTTGGTATCGAAGTCGTCGCTAATAACGGTCTGTTGCAGGCAAACCGGCGCGGCGGCAAACCGATGCACCTCGGCACACAAACATTCACGCGCGGATTGTATGCCCATGCGCCGAGCCGCCTCATCGTGCGATTGCCGGAACCGGGACAGCGCTTCGACGCGCTCGTCGGCGTCGATACGAACGACCAGACATCGGGCGGACGCGGCAGCGTCGTGTTCAAGGTGCATATCGCCGGCAAGGAAGTCTGGACCTCCGACGTCCGAAAGGAAGGCATGCCCGGCGTGCCGGTATCCGTCGTCCTTGGCGGCGCATCCGAGTTCGTGCTCGAAGTTACCGACGCGGGCGACGGTATCTCGTGCGATCAGGCCGATTGGCTCGATGCGGCCATTACGCTGTCCAGCGGCCTCACGGTGGATCTCGGCGATCTGCCCATCGTTGGCCAGGAAATGCCGTATACGGACGCGCCGTTCTTTTCGTTCGTCCTCGATGGGAAACCATCGCGCGAATTCATCGAGGACTGGAAGGTCGTGCGCGCTTCGCGTCCCTTGGACGGCGCACGCGTCGAGCACACGATCGTGTACACCGACCTCGTGACGGGCTTGACGGTTCGATGCGTCGGCATCGCGTACAAGGATTTCCCGACGGTCGAATGGACCCTTCACTTCAAGAATACCGGCGTCGTGGATTCGCAGGTCATCTCCGATATTCAGGCCGTCGACACTTCGTTCGAGCGCGATTCTTCGAGCGAGTTCACGCTGCATCATCACAACGGCACCTATGTCAATCGCACCGACTATCAGCCATTCGCGACCCCGCTGAAACCGGGCGAGACGAAGCGGTTCACGCCAGCGCATGGGCGGCCTTGCGCGGCGGAGTTTCCGTATTACAACATCGAGTGGGCGGGCGCGAACTGCGGCGTCATCGCCGTCATCGGCTGGCCGGGCAAATGGGCCGCGATGTTTGCGCGGGACGATAAGACGGGACTACGCATCACGGCGGGACAAGAGTTGACGCATTTTCGACTCCGCCCCGGCGAGGAGGTCCGTACGCCGCTCATCGTGCTGCAATTCTGGCGCGGCGATTACCTGCGCAGCCAGAACATCTGGCGGCGTTGGATGATCGCGCACAATATCCCACGCCGGAACGGCCAGTTGCCGCCGCCGCAAATGCCCGCCGTCAGCGGCAACCAATTCCCCGGCCTACTGTGCAACGAGGCCGACGAGTTGCGCTACATCGACCGTTTCGCCGAGGAGCGCATTCCGATCACGCATTGGTGGATGGACGCGGGCTGGTACGTCAACAAGGGCGATTGGACGAGTACCGGTACGTGGGAGGTCGATACGGCGCGTTTTCCGCGCGGTATCCGTGCCGTCGCCGATCGCGCGCACGCCAAGGGCGAGAAACTGATCGTCTGGTTCGAGCCGGAACGCGTAACTGCGAATTCGTGGCTTGTTGACAACCATCCGGAATGGGTACTCGGCGGCAAGGTCGGCGGCTTGCTCGATCTCGGCAATCCCGACGCGTGGAACTGGCTCGTCGATCGCTTCGACTCGTTGCTGACGCGCGAGGGTATCGACTTCTACCGCCAGGATTTCAACATGGACCCTCTTCCGAACTGGCGCGCCAACGACGCCGAGGATCGCCAAGGTATCACCGAGATCCGCCATTGCGAAGGCTACCTCGCGTTCTGGGACGAACTCGTCAAGCGCCATCCCGACCTCATGATCGATTCGTGCGCGAGCGGCGGCCACCGCAACGACCTCGAAACCATGCGCCGTTCGCTGCCGCTCCTGCGTAGCGATGCCATCTTCGACTGGATCGGCGAACAGTGCCACACGTACGGCTTCGCGTCATGGATACCGTATTGGGGCACGGGGCTGATCGATTTCGACGCGTACAGTTTCCGAAGTTGCCTCGGACTCGATACCACGCTCAGTTGCGATGCGCGCCGCAAAGATCTCGACTGGGAGTTGCTGCGAGAGCTTACGGCGGAATGGCGCGAAGTCGTGCCGAATTTATGGGGCGACTATTACCCGCTTACCCCGTACAGCCTCGAAGACAACGCATGGATGGCGTGGCAATTCAATCGGCCCGAAGAAGGCGAAGGCATCGTGCAGGCGTTCCGTCGCGCGGAAAGCCCGTTCGTCACGGCGGCGTTTCCGCTACGAGACCTCGAACCGGACGCGCGCTACGTTATTCGCGACATGGACCTGCCCGATACCCGCGAAGCGACCGGACGCGAACTCATGGAATCGGGGTTGTCGATTTCCATGCAGAAACGTCCCCAAGCGGCACTCGTTCGTTACACGAAGCGCAAGTAGAATTCGATCGACTCGGAGAGTCCGAACGCGCAATTATTTCTGCTACCATTCGAGGGGCCACGCGTGATTGAGCGGGCCGTGGCCGTGGCCGAGCGGATAACTCAGGCGGATGGCTTCGGTAAGATACTCCTTGGCTCGTTGAATAGCGTCGGGCACGTCGTATCCTCGCGCGAGGCATGCGGTGATGGCCGCAGAATAGGTACAACCGGTGCCGTGGGTATTCTTCGTGTCGATACGCGGCGCGTCGAAAGTCCGCATCGCGAATCCATCGAAAAAGTAATCCCGCGCGATCTCTTCTTCGAGGTGCCCGCCTTTGATCAACACGTAGCGCGGTCCGAGCGCCTGGATGCGTTTTGCCGCTTCGAGGATATCGTCGGGCGTGACGATGTGGATGCCGGCGAGAATTTCCGCTTCAGGGATGTTCGGCGTGACAATCAAGGCCAGGGGCAGCAACATCTCGGATAGCGCCGCGCGCGCATCGGCGCGCAACAGCGCATCGCCACTCTTGGCGATCATCACGGGATCGACGACGAGTTGCTGTATGCCATGCGCACGGATCGCGTCCGCGACCGCTTCGACGATCCCCGCGTTGGAGAGCATGCCCGTCTTCGCGGCATCGACGCCGATGTCGTCGGCCACGGCCCGAATTTGTTCGGCGACAAACGCGGGAGGCAGGTCGACGACGCCGGTCACGGCAACCGTGTTCTGCGCGGTCACGGCAGTCAGCGCCGCCATACCATGAACGCCAAGCACGGTAAACGTCTTGAGGTCGGCCTCGATCCCCGCACCGCCTCCCGAATCGCTCCCGGCGATCGTCAGCGCGCGATACACAGAGGCTGTAGGCTGTAGGCTGTAGGCTGTAGGCTCGCACTTCCTACAGCCTACAGCCTCGCTTTCTACAGCCTCGTTCTTTTTCATCCTTCATCCTTCATCTTTTTCTCGAGGACATTCTTCTTGATCTTGCCGGTAGCGGTCTTGGGGAGTTCGCTTACGAAACGCACGTAGCGTGGGCATTTGTACGGCGCGAGGTGTTCGCGGCAGAAAGCGATGATTTCCTTCTCGGACAGCGTTACGCCTTCGGCGAGCTTTACGACAGCGAGCACTTCCTGTCCCCAGCGCGGTTCGTCGACACCGATTACGGCGACTTCTTCGACGCCGGGCATTCGCGAGATCACGCTTTCGATCTGCGCGGGGTAGACGTTTTGCCCGCCTCGAATGATCATATCTTTCAGACGCCCGACGATGTAGATGTAGCCTTCGTCGTCGAATCGTCCCAAGTCGCCCGTGTACAGCCAGCCGTTTTTGAGGACTTCCGCGGTGGCTTCTGGATTCCCGTAATAGCCTTTCATGACCGTTGGTCCGGAGATCAGGATCTCGCCGATCGTCCCCGGCAGGACATCTTTGCCCTCCGTGTCTACGATGCGGATATTTGTGTAGCGCAGTGCGGGTCCGCACGAATTCCAGCGGATCGGATCGAGGGGGTCTGCCACGGC
The DNA here is from genome assembly GCA_903925285.1 of Candidatus Hydrogenedentota bacterium. Classification (GTDB taxonomy): domain Bacteria; phylum Hydrogenedentota; class Hydrogenedentia; order Hydrogenedentales; family SLHB01; genus DSVR01. The sequence goes on from CAIYET010000541.1 coordinate 17,813, forward strand.
GCTCGCGCAGGTGGCTTCGCTCAGCCCATACCCCATGATGAGGGGTTTCTTGAGTACGCGCTGCGTGGTCAGATACGTATCTTCAGGCATTGGGGCCGCGCCCGACACGAAGACTCGCATCGAACTGAGGTCGTATTCGCCCGCTTTCGGATTCATGCAGAGGATGGCGTAAATGGTCGGGACCGCGCTCATGATCGCGACCTTGTATTTGGCAATCATCGGAAGGATTGCCAGCACGTTGAACCGGGTCATCAGAACCAGGTCGACCCCGGCCATCAGCGGCACGAGCAGCGTCACAACCTGCGCGTTCACATGGAACATCGGCAGGACGCACATGAAACGATCGGTGGGGCACAGCGTGGTCGCGCGCTGGACCATCCGGGCGTTCCAGATGTAGTTGCGATGCGTGAGGATGACGCCTTTCGGCGCACCCGTCGTGCCAGAGGTGTAGATAAGCGCGGCGTCGTCTTCTTCCGTGATAGCGATATCGGGAACGTTCTCGACCGGTTCAAGGAGCGCCGAGAACGGTTCCGTACCTTCGACCGGGCCCGCGCGCAAGGCTTCCGCGTGCGGCTTGTCGCCCAACACGAACACGTGCCGAAGGCCGGGCGCCATTTGCCTGAGCAGCGGCAGCAGCGGCGCGAAATCGGGGAGCATGACCAACGTGGTCGCGTCGGCATTCGTCGCGATATACGCTATCTCTTCGGGTTTCAGCATCGGATTGATAGGCACAATTACCGCACCGATACGTCCGACGCCAAGAAACAGGTAGATGAATTCCATGCAGTTGCCCATCAAAAGGACCAGCTTGTCGCCCTTGCCGACGCCGCGTTTGGCAAGATTGGCGGCGATCCAGGCCCCCCTGTCGCAGATGGTCTTGTAGCCGTACTCTTTGTCGTCGCATAAGATGAAGGTCTTGTC
>CAIYET010000542.1 GCA_903925285.1 Candidatus Hydrogenedentota bacterium
AAGTACTGGGCTTGTGCGCACGCTTCGAAATCGAGGCCGTGGCAATCGGCAATGGCACGGCCGGCCGTGAAACGGAGGCGTTCGTTCGCGCGCAGGGATTGGGGCCTTCGATTCCCATCGTGCTCGTGAACGAGTCGGGCGCGTCCATCTACTCGGCGTCGGATGCGGCCCGTGAAGAGTTCCCCGACCACGATCTCACCGTGCGCGGGGCCGTAAGCATCGGACGGCGACTGATGGACCCATTGGCGGAACTGGTCAAGCTCGACCCCAAATCCATCGGCGTCGGCCAGTATCAGCATGATGTCGACCAGACGGCGTTGAAGCGCAGCCTGGACGACGTGGTGGCGAGTTGTGTAAACGGCGTTGGCGTAGACATCAACACGGCCAGCAAACAACTGCTTATGTACGTGTCCGGCCTCGGACAGCAACTGGCTGCCAATATCGTGGCAGTTCGCGACGACAGTGGCCCTTTCAAAACGCGTGCCCAACTGAAGAAAGTTCCCCGGCTCGGACCAAAGGCCTTCGAACAGGCGGCGGGTTTCCTGCGCATTTCTGCAAGCAAGAACCCGCTCGACTCGAGCGCCGTCCACCCGGAAAGCTACGGCATCGTCGATGCGATGTCGAAAGATCTCGACTGCTCCGTCACCGAACTCATGCGCGACGAAACGCTGCGCAAGCAAATCCAATTGGACCGGTACGTGACGGACAAGGTCGGGCTGCCTACACTACGCGATATTATGGCCGAGCTGGCCAAACCGGGACGAGACCCCCGCGAGCAGTTCGAGGCCTTTAGCTTTGGTGAAGACGTCAACAAAATCGAAGATCTCCAGGTGGGCATGAAACTTCCCGGCATCGTCACGAACGTAACCGCGTTCGGGGCCTTCGTCGATATCGGCGTCCACCAGGACGGCCTCGTCCATATCAGCCAACTCGCCGACCGCTTCATCAAAGATCCCGGCGAAGCCGTCAAAGTCCACCAGAAAGTCACCGTCACCGTCATGACCATCGACCTCCCGCGCAAACGGATCTCGCTCTCCATGCGCGCCAATCCGGAGCAGCAAACCGCATCCGCACCCATCCCAAAAATCGCACGCCCGGAAAAGAAGAAGGCTACTGACCCCGAAGACTTCAAGAAAACCCTGGCAGCCCGCTTCGTACGGAAGTAAGACCTCTTCTTCGCCCAGTAGAATCCAAGGAATTCAACCGGTAGCGAGTGGATGGCGTTGAACTACGTTCCATAACGCGCAGGAGGACAAGCGCCATTACACAACAGAATCCGATGGCTCGGTCTTGCCCAGGACTTCCCTTATCTTGGCGATGAGATCCTTGGGTTGGTAGGGTTTCTGGATAAAGCCCGCCAAGCCTTCGGCGGTAAACCGGCGGACAGTATCTTGCTCGTTGTAACCGCTCGATAGGAGTACGGGGATATCGGGCCGCATTTGCCGGATCTTCTCGTAGGCCTGTTCGCCGCTCAAACGCGGCATGGTCATGTCGAGCAGGACGAGCACAATCTCGTCGCGACATTGGCCGAACATCTCGACGCCTTCCTGGCCGTCGACGGCGGCGATCACGCGGAAACCGAGCGATGCCAATATCTGCGTGGCGACGTCGCGGACGACAGGCTCGTCGTCGACGACGAGAATCGTGCCGACACCTTGCCATGGCGCGGCATCCGTTTCGGCGGGCACCAGTGGCGCGGTTTGTCGCGATACGGGGAATAGAACCTTGAATGTCGAGCCTACACCGGGTTCGCTGTAGACCTTGATGGCCCCGTGGTGGCCTCGAACGATGCCCAATGTGGCGGCAAGGCCAAGCCCACGGCCAACGAACTTCGTCGTGAAAAACGGGTCGAAGATACGCGCCTTGGTTTCCTCATCCATTCCGCAGCCTGTGTCCGAGACTTCGATATAGACGTAGACGCCGCCCTCGAGCGAATCGTCCAGATACGTCTGCGCCAAGTAGTCGTGGTCGGCCTCAATCATGCCTGTAGCAATCGAAATAACGCCCATGTCGTCGCCGAGCGCATCGGAGGCGTTCGTGATCAAGTTCATTACGACTTGCCGGATTTGCGTGGCGTCGCCCTCGATGAACGACAATTTTCGGGTGAAGTCGTAACGCAGTACGGCCTTTTTCGACATGCTGGATTCGAGGAATTGGGCCATTTCCTGGACCAGCTTGCCCAAGTCAATGGATTCGATAACGAACTTGCCGCGCCCCGAATATGCGAGCAGTTGCTTGGCCAGATTGGCGGCTCGCTGGCCGGCTTGCTCGATTTGCTCGATTCGCTGGCGCGTCCGCGAATCGGGCGGTAGTTCGCGGATGGCCAGACCCGCGTAGCCCAAAATCCCCATCAGCAAGTTGTTAAAGTCATGCGCTATCCCTCCGGCCAACACGCCGAGGCTCTCGAGTTTCTGCGTGTGCTGGATTTGAGCCTCGAGCCGATTGCGCTCGAACTCGTCTTTCTTGCGTAGCGAGATGTCGCGGGTTACGCCCACGATACCCGTCGCCGCGCCGCTGTCGGCGCGCAGGAAGGAGACCGTGACCTCGATCCAAATCATCCGTCCGTCCTTGCAGCGCTGCTCGAGTTCGAGCACGCGCGACCGGCGCGGATCGGCATTGCCGACGCGTTCTTGCGCGAATGCTTCCCGGAAAACCTTGCGAACCACCGCCATCGAGCCAGCCGACAAATAGTCCTCGACGCGCCGCGACTTGGCCTCTTCCACCGTATACCCCTGCATACGGGTGACCGATGGGCTCATGTAGGTAAAGTGGAAATCGAGGTCCATGGTCCAGATAACGTCGGTGACATTTTTGGCCAGGAGCCGGTAGCGGTGCTCGCTCTCGCGTAACGCGTCTTCCGCAGCCTTACGCGCGGTCACGTCGCGCGCGATGCCGCACAGACCGACAATCTCGCCCGCATGATTGCGCATCGGCACCTTGACGACATGGAATGTCCGCTCGCCTTCGGGCAAGGTCCGCGTGTCCTCCAACTCGACTATCTCGCCGGCCAGCGCGTGGCGGTCGACCTCTTCGATACGGATGCCGCCCATGGCGCCGAAGATCGAGTCGCCTGTGTGGCCAATCAACATCGGCGCAGGAAAGCCGAACATCCGCTCCATCGCGGGATTCACGTGCGTGTAGCGCAGGTCGAGATTCTTGAGAAAAATGCCATCGTGCGCCGACTCGAAAATGGTACGGAACCGCTCCTCGCTCTCGCGCAATTCCCGTTCGCGACGGACCTGCTCGGTGACGTCGCGAAAGCACCAGACGCATCCGGCAACTGCCCCATCCAGTACGTTCGGCCTCGCGTACTCTTCGATGATGCGCCCATCCCGCGTGTTCAACAGCGCGGTCCCATACGCGTCCCGATCATTTACTCCATCGCGCGACGCCAGGAAGGGTTCGGGGTCAATCAAATGGGCCGCGATGCGTTTCCAGAGTTCCGGCGCGGTCAACAAGCCGGGGCCGTCTTCCGGCAGATGCCACATCCCGGCAAAATGCTTGCTCCAATTGACGATCGTTCCATCGTTCCCCACAACCATCACCGCGTCCACCGTCGCGTCGAACATGGCACGCAGCATAGACAAGGACTGCTTGAGATGCACCTCCGTTTCGGCATGCCGCGCCACTTCCTCCTCGATACGGCGCAACGAATCCCGCAGGCGCCCCGTCAGGCGGTGGTTCGTCAAAATGCCCACCGCAATCGCGCAGCACACCAATACGGTCAGCGTCGCAAAAAATGGGAAGAACGCGTCGTGTTCGGACTGCAACGTGTAGGCGTGCCACGCCATCACCCCAACAATCACGCCCAGGAAGAATCTCATAAAACGATTGCGGATATACGTCTTCATACAACACCTACAGTTGCGCCGCGCCGCGCCGTTTCAACTCGGACACGACCTCGCGAACGTCTTGCGCACGGTTTTTCGGCATGACCAGGATTGCGTCGCGCGTCACAACCACCACCAAGTCCTCAGCGCCCACAAGCGCAACCACACGCTGCGACACCTCACCCGCATCATTATATACGATACAACGCCGCGAGTCCACCAGAATCGCCTGCCCGACGTTCACATTTCCCGCCGCATCAGGCGTGTGCGTGCGCTCCAATGCCGGCCACGAACCAACGTCGTCCCACGGAAACGAAGCCCGTGCGACAATCACTTTACGCGCCCGTTCCATCAGCGCGATATCGATTGAGACATCTTTCAGGCCCTCGAAGATGTGCTCGACCGCCGCCGTATCCCCCGCGCGCATCGCACGCGTCATCGCGCGCACCGCTTCGGAAACAGACGGACACACCGCGTCCAACTCCCCCATAAAATCCGCTACGCGCCAGAAAAACATCCCCGCGTTCCACAGATATCGGCCCGATGCGAGAAAGACCTCCGCGCGCGCAGCGTCGGGTTTCTCCTGGAAATCCGTCACGCGGTATACGCGAATCCCCTCCGAAAACCCATCGAGCGGACGATCGTCGTCGGGTGTGCGCACGTACCCATAACCCGTTTCCGGCCGCGTCGGAACGATCCCGATGGTCGCCAGCGCGCCTTCACGCGCCGCCGCGTCCAGAACCGTGCTGACCGTCGCGCGAAAAGCGTCGCCGTCACCGATACTCTGATCCGCCGTGACCACGGCCATCGAAAGGTTCCCGAAGGACGCGTCGTCTTCCGCCACATCTTCCTTGGCGAGGATGTGCGCCGTGGCGTACGCCAGACAGCCCGACGTGTTGCGTTTGCACGGCTCCGCGATGACGTTTTCATCCGGTACGCCGGATTGCGCCGTGCGAATAGGCTCGACGAGGATCTGGCTCGTGGCCACATAGATATCGTCCGGCGCGATCAACGGCGCAAGCCGCGCCACCGATTCATCGAGCATTGTCGCGGCGCTACCCGTCAAACGCAACAGTTGCTTCGGACGCAACCGGCGCGACAACGGCCAGAACCGTTCGCCCGAACCGCCCGCCATCACAACCGCGACACGTTTACCTCGCGATCTTGTTGCCATGGACTTCGCTCCTTGTTCTGCACTTCGCAAGGAACCATATCATATTCGCAAGAGCTGTACGCTATTTTGGAGTGCGGCGGCAACGACGCCGCTTTGGATGACT
>CAIYET010000543.1 GCA_903925285.1 Candidatus Hydrogenedentota bacterium
GACGGCATGCTTGAGCAACCGCTCGGCCTCATCGAGTTTGATGTTGTGGTCGGCATACAAATAGCCGAGAAAATTCAGTACTTCCGGGTCGTCCGGCCTGACCTTGAGGCACTTTTTCAGTTGGTTCTCCGTGTCCGGGAGGCGCTTGAGGTTGTCGTACACGATTGCCAGCGCATAATGGATGGCCGGGTCCGAACCGTACTTTTCGAGCGCGGCGAGCAGGATCTTTTCCGCGTCGTCGTTGCGCTCCATGGACAGATAGACGCGGCCTTGAATGATATCGGCGGTGCGGCTGTCGAGACCGGCCTTCCGCGCCTCGGCGATCGCGGATATGAACCAGTTGCCCGTATCTTCCTTGCCGAACAACGACATGATCTCGTTCAGATACTTGTCGCACTCTTCGGCCACGTTGCCTTCGGCCTTCTCGATCGATTCGAGCACCGGCAGATACGGCTCGCCCATGCCTTTGCGCGCGAAGGCGCGCAGGAACGAACCGAAGATGGGCGCGCCTTCCGGCGGGATGTGTTCGTCGGCCTCGCGATACCGTTCTGTGCGCAGTAATAGATACATAGCTTCAATGGCATGTCGCGGTTCGGCTTCTTTCTTGTCGAGGATGGCGATCGCATGTTCTGCGGCTTCGCCGTATCGCTTCAGTCGCGCCAACGCGCCGGCGTAGTTTTCCTGCGCGCGCACGTCGTCCGGCATGGCTTCGATGTACTTGCCGAGGCGTTCGGCGGCCTGCTCGTTGCGATTCGCATCGAGATCGATGATACCGAGCATGTAATTCGCGCGGATCAAATCCGGTTTGAGTTCAAGCGCGCGTTCGAGCGCCACGCGCGCGCCGTCGCCGTCGTTGATGCGCGCAAGGCTCAGGCCGAGCTGGTACTGAATGCCGGGCGAGTTTGGCGCCCGCTTCGCAAGCCCACGATAGATGTCTGCGGTTGCAATGGCATCGTTTGCGCTTTCCTGCGTCGAGACGAGGGCGCCGTAGCCGAGGATATTCTCGGGATCGATATCGATGGCCTTCTGAAAACACTCGACGGCCTTGTCGTACTCGTTCGATTGATGCAGGATCTCGCCCAGCAGGATCCACAGATTCGCGTTCTTGGGCGTTTGTTGAAGGGCGCGCTCCGCCATCGCGCGCGCATTCGTGTAATCTTGCGCATCGAGATAGAACCGGATGAGTTGGATGCTCAGCGAGACGGAATCGGGCGCGAGATCGGATGCCGCGCGCATCTCGGCGAGGGCCTTGGCGCGCTGGCCCATGCGTTCGCACACGGTCGCCATCACGAAGTGGCTGAACGCATTCGAGCGGGCCGTCGGTTCCACGGTCGCGACGCGGTCCACCATCGCCGCCAAACCTTCGCGCCATGCGCCGTTGCATCCGCACATTGCGCAAAGCGCTACCAGCAACCCCGTGGCATAGCTCTTCACCAGGCCCTTCATGCCTACTTCTCCGTCGACTCGAACAAATCGCCCGTCGCCGCTGGCTGACTCAATGGCGCGAAACTCCGCCGGTGCGCGGGACACGGACCCAGGCGCCGCAACGCGTCCAGATGCTCGCGGGTAGCATACCCCTTGTGACGCAGGAAACCATAATCGGGGTTCTCCGCATCGAGCGCAACCATAAGCCGGTCGCGGGTGACTTTCGCGACGATGCTGGCCGCCGCGATCGAGAACGAGCGACAGTCGCCTTTCACGATCGCCTTCTGCGGCAGAGCACAGCCACGAATCACGAAACCGTCAACAAGAAGGAAGTCCGGCGGGGGATCGAGCGCGGCAACGGCTTGAGCCATGGCGGCGTAGTTGGCAACCTGGATGCCGTAGCGGTCGATGTCGGACGCCTCGACAAGCCCGACGCCGATTGCATGCCGCCCGTCGTAGAGTTGCGCGAACAGGGTTTCGCGCTGACGTTCGGTGAGTTGTTTCGAGTCATTCAGGCCCGCGACGGGTTCGGCGAGAACCACCGCCCCCGCGACAATCGGCCCAGCGAGCGGGCCGCGTCCCGCCTCGTCGACGCCGGCAATCCTCTGAAAACCGTTCGCCAAGGCGTCCATCTCGAACGCCATCATGTCGCCGACCGGCCATTGCGCGTGCCGCATGCACACCGAATCCCGTGGCATCCAAAATACAAAACAAGCGGTCCGTAACCGCCCATCCGGTTGAAAACAGGGACCGTTACGAACGGCGCCAAATTAAGGCCGCGAGATTGTCTCAGAACGCCGGTTTAGCCTGCTTTAGAAGGCTCCTCTTTGAGTTCTTATGTAGCACTTTGCTAAGGAACAAATCCGATCGGAAAATTGGTTGACCATCGAGAACATGATCATGACCTGGAGCATACCACGCATGAGTACGGTGGGGCCAACGGGGTAAACGCATCCAATTGTGCTGAAGACCAGGATTCCCTGATTGCCAAACTCGCCGACGTTTCTTCGTGCTCGTGCTCGTGCTCGTAATCGAAGAAATTGGGTAGGACTATGCGATTCGGATGGCGCTGGCCCATGTCTCTGGCCCCAGGAACCTTAACGATATGATTCACTCGAGCACGAGCACGAGCACGAGCACGAGCACGAGCACGAGCACGAGCACGAGCACGAGCACGAGCA
>CAIYET010000544.1 GCA_903925285.1 Candidatus Hydrogenedentota bacterium
AAGCCTACAGCCTAAAGCCTGAAACCCATGCGTGCTCGTCATTGTCGTCCTAATTGGATTTGTGCTTGCGGCCCTCGATAACGATTACAATAAGGACCGCGAGTATAAACAGGTGCGCGGCATTGGAGGACACTCATGAAACAGAAGGTATTCTTTTTCCGACGCGGAAGCCCGCACGCGCAAGGCTTCCGTGCGGGTCTTGCGCGCGGCGTGTTGGTTGGGGCGCTAATATGCCTTGGCGGTGCTGCGGCGATGGGCCAAAGTACGGCAGAGGCTAAACAAACCGCCGACAAGCCCAAAAGCGTGCTCCTCGTCACCGGCCAGGACTATCCTGGACACAAATGGAAAGAGACGGCGCCGGCGTTGGCCAAGTCGTTGGTCGAGGACGCGCGTCTCCGCGTCACGATTACGGAAGATCCGAAATCCCTTGCCGCAGTCGATCTCGACCGATACGACGTCATCGTACTGCACTTCATGAACTGGGAGCAGCCCGATCCGGGACCGGCGGCACGGGCGAATCTCAAGCGATTCGTCGAGAGCGGCAAGGGACTGATGCTGGTCCATTTCGCGTGCGGCGCATTTCAGGAATGGCCCGAGTTTCGCAAAATTGCAGGACGTGTTTGGGACCCAAAACTCCGCCCGCACGACCCGTTCGGCGCGTTCAAGGTCGACATCGTCAACACGCAACATCCCATCACGAAGGGGATGCAGCCATTCGAGACGACGGACGAACTTTACACCTGCTTGGTCGGCGACCGCCCAATCGACGTGCTGGCCACCGCGCGCTCGAACGTCGACGGCAAAGACTATCCCATGGCATTCGCGTTCGCCTGTGGAGCGGGCCGGGTGTTTCACAGCCCGCTGGGCCACGATGTAGCCGCGTTCCAGAATCCCGGCGTAGCGGAGTTGATGCGCCGCGGATGTGCCTGGGCCGCCGGCTTGGACCTTACCGATGGCGGCGTGAAGCCGCTTGCGAAATAAACCCGAAAAGGAGATAACCATGATCGAACTGGGCATGCACACGGACAACTGGCGTCCCTTGAGCGGCAGCTTCAAACAGGCGGCGGAAGCAGCCGTCAAATACGGACTGAGACATCTCGAATTCGCGGCTATCCACGGCCAATACTTCATCCAGGCCATGGGCTACGAGCCGGGCATCTCGCTCCAATCCAACCCGCGCGCGCTCAAACGATTCTGCGACCAGAAAGGACTGATGATCTCGCAGATCGACGGATCGTATCCCCTGATGGGACCCGAAGGCTCGGCCTATGGCGTGCAATACGTCCAGCAATCCATCCGGTTCGCGGCCGAACTCGATTGCCCCATGGTGGACACCGTCGACGGCGCGTCCGAAATCGAGGGATACACCCGCGACGAAGTGTTCCGTATCACCTGCGACAACTACCGGCAATTACTGCCGTGGGCCGAAGACTACCGAATCGTCATCAACGTCGAGCCGCACGGTCCCTACACGAACGACATCGAGTTCATGCTCAAGCTCTTCAAACACTTCGATTCCGAATGGCTCCGCTGCAATTTCGACACCGGCAACACCTTCATCGCCGGTCACGATCCGTTGGACTACCTGAAATCGCTCCGGCCCTACGTCTCGCATTGCCACATCAAGGACGTGAGCGCCGGCCTCGCCGCCGCCGCGCGCGGCGAAGAAACCGGCATCGCATGCAGCGAAGTGCCCATCGGCGGAGGCGTCAATGCAGACAACATCAAAAACTGCCTCGCCTACCTCAAAGAAACCAACTGGGACGGCGTCGTCTCGCTCGAATGCTACGGCGCCGACGAGAATATCCGCAAAAGCGTCGAGTTCCTGCGCCCGTTGATTTGAGTGGCGCCCACGGCAGGTTGGCCGTTCTAAAGACGCTCGATGACCTCGACAGCCACGTTTCCCGCTTGTGCGAACCCGCTGAGGTGAAGAAGATTCACCGTATCGCGATTCGTATGGACTGTCCTGCTCGCCTGGCCGATGGTCAGCAACGACAGCGCGTCGACGCCCCGGCGCGCGAATGGGATATGGTCGAGCAGCGTGCCTACGAGCCGAAGCGGCCTGACCTCGATGCCTCGGGCCTTGGCCGCTTCGCGCGTCAGGCGGACCAACTCGCCAGGCTCTACTTTTCCACGCGCGTCGTAAAACAAGCGCCCATCCACGCCCACTCCGTCGAAATTAATGACGTAAACCGCGCCCGATTGTCCTCCTAATTCGGACCTGTGCCGCTTCACATAAGCCGCCGCGCCCATCAGACACATTTCCTCTGCGCTAGTGAAGAGAATGGTCCAGTCCAGGCGCAAGCGCAGTTCGGGCGATTGGATCATGAGTTCGGCAAGATGCAGGACGGCGCCTATGCCGGACGCATTGTCGATGGCGCCGGGGGAACGATTGGCGTAACCGTTCAAGACGAGCGGCGCCCCTGCGGCAATCACCGCAAGCCCAAACGCAAACGCCACGGGAATGCAACCGTTGTATGCGCTCGCCAACGGTGCGGATACGACAAACCCGATGCCGCCGACAAAGAGGACCACGAACAGGACGATCCGCACGGGAATGGACAATGGTTGGCTCTTCGTGTCGTAATGCGCGACAAGGTAAAGGTGCTTCTTCGGGGCCGTACCGGGATCGCCGGGCAGAGTGGCCACAACGTTGTGCGACGCGATGACCATCCCCAGGCGATCAACGAGCCTGGAAAGCAACGAACCGAGCAGGCGGCGCACCGCGCCGCCGACTTGATTTGCGTCTGGAAGAAGTGCCAGGGATTCCGCAACGTTGCAGCAACTCCGAAACGTGAGCAATAAGACAAGCAGGCTGGCCGCAGACACGTAATAGGGGACAACGCCAGTAAGCGCCAGTCCCACAATGAGCATACTGGTCAATACGAGGAGAATGATCGCGATGCCCACCGCGTTCCAAAACTGAAACGGTTCCTTCGCGACCTGGTATCCAACCCCTTGCAAGCGGCAGGCGAGTTCGTCGGCGACAACCTGCTCGTCAGCAGTTCCCACCAACCGTGGACGCGCTATCGCCTTGGCATGCTCCAAGGCCACCTGCGGATCGAACTTCAGTGCCATACGCGGACCTCCAAGTAAGAGGGAGTCCCTCGACGAGCGAATTATGGCTCATACGGATTTAGCGTACTTCTTTTTCACGTTCACGGAAAATTACCGTTTCGATTCGGTTTCCCCGAAGGGGAGGAACATGAATAGCCGTGGGTGCAACCCACGGATACAAAACCGACATCCATCGACCCTGGAAGGGTCGCACT
>CAIYET010000545.1 GCA_903925285.1 Candidatus Hydrogenedentota bacterium
AGTGCGACCCTTCCAGGGTCGATGGATGTCGGTTTTGTATCCGTGGGTTGCACCCACGGCTATTCATGTTCCTCCCCTTCGGGGAAACCGAATCGAAACGGTAATTTTCCGTGAACGTGAAAAAGAAGTACGCTAAATCCGGATGAGCCTTTTTTAGGATAAACGCCAAGCTTTTCTTCCAGCGGTCATTTTTTCACGGGATCTCGATCCTTGACTCTAATCCCTGAGAAAAGCGATGTCGCCAATATTGACATCGAACGTGACATCCGCTCCGCCGCCATTGACGCGGCCCGTGGCATAAGCACCGGTATAACCCTGCTGCTGTATATTGATCGACCAGAAGTCGTCCGCGCGGACATGCCCGATCTGTGTCGCCGCATCGGCATCGAACGCGCTGCCTTCGGGCACATAGAGCTTTATGTCGCCGACATCGGCAATCGCGCCCTTGATACTCTCATCGGCCAACGGCTTGGGATGGTGCAGCGTTAGATCGCCCACATTGACTTGAACGTCGAGCGCCCCATGAACGCCCGTGACCGTTACATTACCCACGTTCTGCACGATATTCAGGATCGTGTGGGCCGGTATCTTGACATCCAGCGCGATGGACGGATTGTACGCTCGATCGATCGTTTCCGGCATCACGTCGCGGACGCTCAGGCCCGGCGTGTCGGCGGACGTTTCAATTACAACCGCCATTTGGTCGAAATAGGTACTCGGATCGGGCGTCAGACTGTACGAGGGATAGAACACGGTTACACGCTTGCGGTACGTGATCGACACCATGTTCTGCTCCCATGCCGTCACGGTTACATCGCCGACAAGGCTTTCTATATTCAATTGTCCACCTGCGGCAAAATCGCGCGTTTCAGTGTACGGCTGCCCCACGAATTCATGGCTGAACAGGAGAGGACATCCCGTCAAGCCAGCCAGCACAAGCACAGCCCCTGCCCCAAGTATCGAAAACGGCATTCTCTTTGCCTTCATCGCATCCACTCCCAGTTGCCAACCCTCTCATGTCTCTACTAGCCAATACAGCCTGAAGCGGAAAACGTGACCGAACCGGACGGAAACGCGGGCATTTGCCTATCGTGAGACGACGCCTAAGACGCGCGCCGCTAATAAGTGCTGGATGAGCTTTCTGGAAGGACGGCGTACAATAATAGCATTTATTCGGCTGTAATCTTCAATATAGTAACAATAGCTTGACTTTTAGGATAATAAAGGCTATTATTTGGTCCAGCTTATGCGCCCTATAAAAGAAAATACGCACAATCTGACAAGCGATCTGGTGGGAAAAATCAGGTCGCGAATCATGGACTCTAACCTTGAGAAAGGCGAGGTGTTCATGACTGTGGACCAGATCGTGACGCAGTATGGGGTATCGCGCACCATAGCGCGTGAAGCGGCCAGTCAACTTCAGGCGCTTGGGTTGCTGAAGGGGCGGCAACGGGTTGGGCTTGTAATGCATCGCCCAGACGTTCAGGATCTGCTGAAGAACTGGTTGCCTCTTTATTCGAGGAGCCTTGGCGGCGAGAGTGTGCAGGCTCTTGCTCAATTGCGTTACACGCTGGAGTTGGGCGCGATAGGTCTTGCTGTGGCTAACGCCACTGAAGAACAAGTCAATCGGCTGAAGGACATCGCAACGCATTTTGAATCGGTAACGTCGGTTGCTGGCCAGACCGAAGAAGCCGACACGGCGGAAGTCGAGTTTCACAGCCTGATATTGGAAATGACGGGCAACCCTTTGATTTCCGGTATGCACGAGGTGCTGTCGGATTACTTCCACGTGGCCGTCCGCAAGAATCCCAATTGGCGGGAAGTTTCGTTCGATGCGGTTTTGGAACACAAGGCTATTGCCAAAGCCATAGCCGCGCGCGATATCGAGCTTGCGCGAAATCTGTTGCGTCACCATTTGGACAACAGTCTTTCCGAGCTAAAGGGATGCTGAAATAACTATGGGCATGCTGACTGAGTTAAGGAACCAGCGGTGTCTTGGACTTATGCTGGTGCTTGCCCTGAGCGTATGCACTGGCGCAGTAGCCAGTACGGCCCAAGACCCTTCACCAGCGGATAAGGCGTCGATGGTGGATCCCAATGCGGACCTTTCGTGGACGCCCGCCATCGGTATAGGCGCCCACGATGTCTATTTCGGCGAGGACTATGACACGGTCAAGAACGCCGATATCGTCTCTCCCGTCTATAAAGGACGCCAAACGGCGACAACCTTCGAGCCGGGAACGCTCGCCGAGGGCAAGGTCTACTTCTGGCGCATTGACGAAATAGGCGTCCCGATCGCGACGGGCGGCATTTGGCGTTTTGCCACCCGGCAGGCGCCCGGCCAGACATGGCCGCTGACAAAAGGCCATCAAATCCTCCTCGATCGCGGTCTGCAGATCGATACCCTTATTATCGCAAGCGACAATTGGGCGAACGCGGCTTGGGCGGCGTCCAAGTTCACCACGCCGAACTTGTCGGGCGGAAGGCCCGTGACGCCGGGCGACCCTTGGGCCATATTTGGGGGCACCTCTATCGCGCTGGACGATCCTTACATTCCGGGATTGATCGCTTGGGCCTATAAAGACGAACAGGACATAAGCGATCCCGCTCAAGTTGCCGAGGCCAAGGCCTGGATCGAGACCTACCGGCCGCACCTGCCCAACACGCTTCTGTTCACCAACCAGGGCAGCCGGTCGGACATTGACGACATGCGGCGCTACACGCAGGAGGTCAGGCCCGATATGGTGCATTGCGACGCGTATCCTTGGGCGTACGATCTGCTCTGTGTGTACTATAAAATGTACTGGAACATGTCCATGTACCGCACGTTGGGCCTGGAGGGCAATGACGGAACCGGCACGACCCCTATTCCCTATGGAATCTGGGGGCAGACCTTTCAGACATCAAGTATAGATACTCAGGAGCAGGAAGGAAGTTACTGGATGCCGTCCGAGTCGGACATGCGGCTGAATATGTTTGTCGCCTGGACCTTTGGCTTCAAGCATTATACGGCGTTTCTCTACAACGATGTGTACAACGGCCCGAACGAGTATCTCGACTCCCCGTTCTTCGATGACGGCCTGCACGGATCGTTTCAGACCACGCAATATCCGAACTGGACTGCTTTGAACCAATGTGGTGAAATGAACCGCCAGAGCCTCAACCTGGGTCCGGCGCTGGTTCGGCTGCTCAGCACTGACGTACGAATCCTGCCGGGCTCCCCTTGGAATTCCAATCCCGACATCCTGGCACAATACACTGGAACGGTCCCTTGGGACTCGAATGCGGACCCATACATCAAGGAGATCACGGCAACAAATCTGGGGAGCTTCAACAACAGGTTGCCGGGCGATGTAGTGGTTGGCTACTTCAAACCGTTGCGCGCCGACTTGGAGGACGGCATTTTTGGGGGCGCCGAGAACTCCCTCGGGATCTATTTTATGATTACCAACGGGCTGCACAATCGTAACGCCACGGCCAGCGAGACGGCCCAGTCGATCCGCCTCGACTTCGATTTCGGCGGCGAGGCCGTCCGTTTGCAGCGGCTGAGCAGAGACACCGGTGTGGTTGAATCCGTAGCGCTTATCCATGACGTTGGCTCGCAATTTCACCTCGACCTTGTGCTGGACGGCGGCACGGGCGATCTTTTCCGCTTCGTCAAGTCGTCCACTCCAATCGAAGAGCCGATTAGGATATTAGTTCAACCGGAAGGCGCAACCAAACGGTGGTATGAATCGCACACATTCAGCGTTGTGGCCGAGGGAGGCGGGCAACCATTGTATTACTCTTGGAGCAGAAATGGCGAGTCCTTACCCAGCGCTTCGGATAGTTCGTTGACGCTTTCTTCTCTGACCGAGAGCGATGCCGGTGTCTATACCGTCGAGGTTTTCGACAACAACACCGCCCCGATGGTGTCCGATCCGGCAATACTCACGGTGGAAGGCAGCGCGCTTCCTGTTGCGGGATTTGCGGGCATACTATTTTTGGCATCGGTACTGGCGCTTGTTGCTCTCATCAAATATCCGAACAACGCAAGAAGCGTTTGCAAGGAAGAAATAGGGACTCTTTCGGATTTAGCGTCTTTTATAAGAAAGAAGCTCTCTCACTCTTTGGGAAAGTTGTCACATCAACGGAATTTCCCCGAAAGGGAGGAACATGAATAGCCG
>CAIYET010000546.1 GCA_903925285.1 Candidatus Hydrogenedentota bacterium
CCAAAGGACTCACGTCCACGATGTGATTCTGCCCGAGGTCCAACTGGGTCAGGTTGGCCAAGCCCGCCAAAGGACTCATGTCCACGATCGGATTCTGCCCGATGCCCAACTGTGTCAGGTCGGCCAAGCCCACCAAAGGACTCACGTCCATGATCTGATTTCCGTAAAGATACAATGTCGTCAGTTTGGCCAAGCCCTCCAAAGGACTCACGTCCACGATATCATTTCCGTCGAGATATAACAGCGTCAGTTTGGCCAAGCCCGTCAAAGAACTCACGTCCACGATCTGATTCCAGCGGAGGTCCAACGTTGTAAGATTGGCCAAGCCAGCCAAAGGACTTACGTCCGCAATGTAATTACCGTCGAGATACAACCTCGTTAGGCGCGTACAGTATTGGATACCTGCAAGATTCTGGATTTCCCAGTAGGGGGCGGTAAGATTTGTGAGCGAAAGGAGGTCTGCAGTCCAAATAGGTCCGGAGTACTTCTGTATCGCTCTACGGATGGCCTCCTCCAGATTCGGATCGGCGAAAATCACTATCTCGCCTTCGCCTTCACCCTCGCCTTCACCCTCGCCTTCACCCTCGCCTTCACCCTCGCCTTCGCCTCCTTCCGGACCCGATCCATCGCAGTTCGTGTCGGCGGGCATACAGGCAATCAGGACACCGTAATATTTCAAGATCGTTGCCGCGTCCTGGCCGCTGAGCTTGCCGTCGCCATTCAGGTCGCCGCCGGGCGGGAATGCCGGGCGGGTGTAGACCGCGCCATCGGGACAGCTTGCGAGTGAGTCGATCAGGCCGGCATAGTATTTCAGCACAAGCACCGCGTCTTGGCCGCCGGGCGAACCGTTGCAGGCCACCGGCGGCATCGCGCCGGGCGCTGTCGCCAAGTCGCCCCAGGTGAAGGCGTCCGCGTAGGCTTGCGGAGCCATGAATAGAATCGTTGTGCTGAATGCGATTGACGAGATTGCGAAGGATACCCAGCGATTCATGAAACGCACTCCCTTCTTGTTGGTGCGGAATGATTCAGCACCTACTAGCGAGGCCACGCCCGCCGGGATAGGGAACGTCCCGAATTTCCCCGTACCGGGCGTACCGTTGCACGTATTCAATATATCACGTGGGACGGCGAAGTGCAATACGACGAATCAAGTCTGAGCGTTGCCGGCTTGCGTTCGCTTTCCCGGCCCCACTGTGTCCTCCGTGTTAGGAGATCTAACGCGGAGGACATAGAGGAGGCGGAGGGTTCACGCTTCAGCGCATGGCGAGCCAAGCGAGTGCGAACAAAGAAACTATTTATGTCGTGCGGAAACCGACATGAAAAAGAGCGCCAAGGGCAATACTCGCAAGTCCTTGGATCTGAATATTTTATATGGTGGAGGTGAACGGGATCGAACCGTCGACCTCTGCGTTGCGAACGCAGCGCTCTCCCAAACTGAGCTACACCCCCATCTTCACACGATCAGTATCTTACCAAATAGTGGGGCGACAAATCAATTCTGACGGGAAAGGCCTACAGGCTTTGAAGGGCGTGCACCTGTTCGAGGCTGAGCCGGGCGGCTTCACGGGTGTCGCCTTTGAGTACTTTGTCGTGGTAGGCGAATGACTCATATTCGACGGACATAAAACCGTCATAGCCAATCTCCTCGAGTGCGGCGAACATGCCTTTCCAGTCTACGTGGCCTTCGCCCAACATCGGGAACAGGAACTTGCCCATCTCGGGCAGGCCCACCGCGTCTTTTAGATGGGCGTGTTTGATCCGCTGTTTACCCCACTGGCGCACCAGCCAGCCCGTGTCCGTGTTGCCTTTCAGCACGTCATGCGACGGATCGAAGTTCACCCCGAGGTACTCCGATGAAAAATGTTCTATCAACGGCCTGCACGTGAAATAGTCGTTGCAGACCATCCCAAAAACGTTCTCGACGGCCCCGTGCACCTTGGCCTTCTCTAACGCTTTCACCACGTGCCCGAATGCGTCCACCACCATATCCCACGCCGCGCCCTGCGAGATCGTGTCCGGCATATGCGGC
>CAIYET010000547.1 GCA_903925285.1 Candidatus Hydrogenedentota bacterium
AACCCCAAAACCCAAACCCCAAACCCCAAGCCGGATGTTTTTCACATCTACCACTTATATGTGATCCGCACGGCGCGTCGCGATGCGTTGCAGGCCTATCTGCGCGCGCAGGGCATTGCGACGTTGTTGCATTATCCGGTGCCGATTCATTTGCAGAAGGCGTACGCGCGTCTCGGATACGTGCGTGGCGCGTTTCCGGTGGCCGAGGCGGCTTGCGAGCAGGTGCTGTCGCTGCCCATGTATGCGGAGATGCCGTTCGAGCATGTCGAACGCGTTGCGGAGGCCATACGCGCGTTCTTCGAGTTGCCCGGATGAATCGCGAGGAGTACGCGGTCATGTTCGCGGTCGAGGACCGGCATTGGTGGTACGCTGGTTTGCGCGCGATGCTCGGGCAGGCGTGGCGGCGCAATCTGTGCGTGCCGAATCCGCGAATCCTCGATGCGGGTTGCGGGACCGGCGCGACGCTGCAATGGATATGCGGGCAAACCGGCGAACCGCCTATAGGCATCGATCTCGCTGCCGACGCGATGGCTTTTTGCAGGCAGCGGGGTCTGGCAGCGGTGGCGCAGGCGTCCATTTCGGCGTTGCCGTTTCCCGAGGCGGCTTTCGACGCGGTGATCTCGCTCGATGTGCTGTACCACCGTAACGTGCCGGACCGCGCGCGGGCGTTGGAGGCCTTTCGCGAGGTGTTGAAACCGGGCGGCGTGTTGATGCTCAATTTGCCGGCGTATGGATGGCTATACTCGTCGCACGATGTCGCGGTGCATACCGCGCACCGGTTCACGCGCGTCGAGTGCGTCGAGATGTTGCGGGCTGCCGGATTCGATGTGGTTCAGGCGACGTATTGGAACACGCTACTGTTTCCGGCGATTGTGCTGGCGCGGCTTTGGAGAAAGGCACGTCCGTCGCCGGATTCGGATCTCGTCCCGCCGAGCGGGGCCGCGAATTGCTTCTTTGGCATGGTACTGGGAATCGAACGGGCATTGATCCGGCTGTTTCCGCTGCCGTTTGGCCTATCGATCTTCGTAGTCGCGAGAAAACCTATCCGCCGTACTTCTCCGGTCCCCAAGGTTTCATGATTTGTTCCTGTTTGGGAATCAGCAGCGTTCGTTCGGGGACGTCTTCGTACACGATGGCGCCGCCACCCACGCACGAGTAGTAGCCGACTTTGACGCCCGGCATGAATATGACGTTGACGCCCGTCCGGCAATAGTCGCCGATGAACGTGTACGAACCGAAGCATTCGGGCTGCTCGAGGCGGCCTCGGACTGTTTGCATGCGGACGCCGTCGTCGAATCGCCACGTGCCGCAGACCGTCGCCGCTCCGATGTCGACGTGCGTGCCAATCAACGCCGTGACGCAGCAGTAATGGTAGAGGTAGACCTTGTCGAATGCGACGCCTTCGAATTCGGCGCAATGGCTGACAATGCTGTCTGGACCGAGCACGGAGCCTGCACCGATCTTGCCGTAATCCTCGCAGCAGGCGTTGTCGCCCAAAATGACGCCCGGTTCGAGGATCGCGCCGCCCGTTACCCGCGCTCCCGCGCCTAAAATGGCCGAGCCGTCGATCCGGCAGTTTTTGCCGATATGCGCGCCACGTCCGAGCCAAAGCTTTGCGTTCGGGGCGATATCCGCGCCGTCGTCAATCCGCGCGCCTTCTTCGATGATCGTCGAGTCGAGCGCTTCGACGGCCTCGCGTGCGGCCAGCATGTTGGCCTGGACGATATGCCACGGCTTGTCCACGTCGACGAGAAACCCCGGCGCCTCGAGTGCGTGGACTTCGATGCCGTCGCGCCGCATCATCTCGAATGCGAAGGCCACGTTGCCTTCCGGCGGCGGCATCGCGCCGACGTGAACGTTTGTCATCACGCCGGGATCCCGTTCGAGATAGCGAATCAGCAATGTCGTGCGCGCCATCGCCATCCCGCCGAACCGTGGGTGGTCCGCATCGCCGTTGCCCCAAATTTCGCGGACAAGTCCGTCCGGTGTCACATCGACGGCCGTACACGAGGCCGTCAGCCCGCGCGGCGTTTGGGCCGTCAGTACGAGGGTCGCTGCCTTTCGCTCGCGATACGCATCCAACAGCGCGCGTATCGTCCCGCGCGAAACGACCATGTCGCCGAAACAAAGCAAGACGTTGTCGTTATTCACGGCGGCGAGGCCATGGAGGGCGGCATCGACGGGGCCGCGAGGGATTGGAGTGGCAACGAAACGGATTGCGCCAAGATCCCCGAGGACGTGCCGAACCGCTTCGCCGCCGCCGTCCACAACCACGACGATATCCTCGATGCCGTTGGCAAGCATATCGAGCGCCATCCTGCGAATCATCGGCACATTCGCGACCGGCAGCGTGACTTTCCTGCGAAGACCCGAATACGGCCACGCTCGCACGCCCGCCCCAGCGGCCAATATCACGGCTGAACTCATCGTGTTCTCCTTCATTCGCTTCATTGCGGAACGCGCGCTCTACGGATGTAAAGTATATCCGACCAACGTCCGTGCCGCAAAGTGCCGAAACGGTGGACCGATCAGTTATCCGGGTCGAGATACTGAAATTTCAAAGCGCGGGCAGTTTTATCATATTTCGCCAATCGCTCTAAAAAGAATACTTGAAATTTCGCGCTCTCTCGTGTACAATTCAATCGAACCATTTCTGCTTGGCGATAGGGTTCGAGAAGTACGTTCTTATAAAGTGGCGAATACGGTTGGTGTGCAATTATGTTTTTAGAGGCACGAAATGTATCGGTATGTGCAGGGGTGGCCATGTACGAATGGGGTTTCCATTCTCGAGTTAGCGATTTTGGCTTGATATAGTGGTGGTTCGGTCTTGTAGGCAATTGGATGTAATGAAACGAACGAAAAAATGAACATGGGGAGGTACTGAGGCATGAGTATGAAGAACTTGACAGCGATGATGAGCAACGCGTTTCGGGGGAAGCCCATAGCGTTGCTTGTACTCGGCGTGGTCCTGGTGCTGACGACGGGTATGGCCAACGCCGACCTTTCTAGCACTTGGTACACCAGCGACGGCTCGCTCGGAGATCTCATTCCGAATTCTGGATCGACCGTCACGATCAATACCACGGCGACTCCGCCGACTATTCTCGTCAACGGTGTGTCCAAGACTGGCGCTGTGGATACGGGCGTAGCGGTCTTTCGTTTCCAGAACGTAAACGTTCCGGCGACGGCGACTGTTCTCGCGAACGGCATCCGGCCTTGCGCGATTGTCGCCCAGTACGATATGTACTGGAATGCGAATTTGAGCGCCAGCGCGGCCGATCCAGGTGCAGCGGCGGGCCGCCTGGGCGGCGGCGGCGGCGGCATACCCGGCGCGGGCGGCGCGGGCGGCG
>CAIYET010000548.1 GCA_903925285.1 Candidatus Hydrogenedentota bacterium
TCGAGGGTTTGACCCTCGGTGTCTTGGACGACATCGATGGATTGGGCGCGGACGTAGAATCGCCCGACGAAGCGGCGGCACGAGGTGAAACCGAGGAGTCGCTGTTGGCTTGCCGGTGGAGCCAGCAAGAGCAATTCGTAGACCACGGTGGCATCTTCGGGTTGAGGGATCCGATAGTGCGCCTTGTCCAAGTAGCCGCCGATATTGTCGGGTTTTTCGAGGGTGCCGCCGGTTTGCGACAGCATCGTAAAACCTTCTCCATAGAATTCGGTCTGTGGCGGCAGCGCGTGCGGCAAGCGGAAGAGTACAATCTCTTTGACACGAACCGGCGTTTTGCCTTGATTGGTGATTTTCGATGCACAGAAAGGGCCTTCCCAGGTCCTGTCGAGCACGACTTGGCTTGTGTCCACCGAGGGGTCGGAAAGCTCCACCCATCCTCTTGCATCGGCCAGCACAGACGGATCGAGCACGGGTTCGGCGCCCGCTACGGCCAGGCCCGCGGTCAACAGCAGACAGACTGCCAAGAGAGGGAGCGTGTAGAGCATGGGAAATCTCCTGATAGGCGAGGCGTCATTCCCCACCCATTTCTGGAAAAGCTCGATCGGTACGGGTTCATCATATCATCCCCGGGTAGACCTTGCCAATTTGGGGACAACATCACAAGGGGATCACTGTACAACGCCCCTCCGCCTCTTTCCCAATGATTGTTTCTTCACCCGGTTAATATGGCCTGCACGAAACCAGCATGACGCTCCTGAATCCTGCCCATCTTGATAATTGCTGAACGAACGGCTGAACGAACGGGTAGAAACCGCCCTTTTGAAAGGACTATTCTTCGATGAATCGGTGTTTTGAATGGGACACAAGGGTAAGAGTAACGCGTGTTGCAGAGAAACAGCAGATTCTGCGTGCGCATCAATGAGCCATGAAAGGGAATGTGCTTATGTCGATCGCCGTTGTAAGCCTGTTGACGCTGAGTTCGTCGTTTGGCGCCTCGGTTGAACCGCCAACACCGTATGGTGTCCTGCCGAGCGAACGTCAACAAAAGTGGCACGAACTGGAGTTCTATGGCTTTGTCCATTTCACCGTAAACACCTTCACCGACAAAGAGTGGGGCTATGGTGACGAGTCAGCGGAGATTTTCAATCCAACCGATTTCGATGCGAATCAGATCGCCAGTGTTGCTCAAGAAGCTGGGATGAAAGGACTCATTCTCACATGCAAACATCATGACGGATTCTGTCTGTGGCCGTCGAAGTACACTGAACATTCGGTGGTCAAGAGCACCTGGCGCAACGGCAAAGGAGATGTGGTCCGAGAGGTTTCCGATGCGTGCGGAAAACATGGCCTCAAGTTCGGCGTCTATGTGTCGCCGTGGGACCGCAATCATGCTGAATATGGACGCCCAGCCTACATCAAGTATTACCGCAGCCAACTTCGCGAACTGTTGACCAATTACGGACCTATCTTTGAAATATGGTTCGACGGAGCCAACGGCGGGGACGGCTGGTACGGCGGTGCGAAGGAGAAGCGGACCATCGACCGCTCGACTTACTACGGGTGGGACGTGACGCGTCAGATCGTTCGCGAACTCCAGCCCGACGCCATGATGTTCAGCGACGTCGGACCTGACATTCGCTGGGTGGGCAATGAATCCGGATACGCAGGCGACCCGTGCTGGGCCGCGTACACGCCGCGCGGTGTGGACAGCCAGCCGCCTTGTCCGGGGCAGACCGTCTATCAGGACGGAGAACACGGGAAGCGGAACGGCACGTACTGGATGCCGGCCGAGGTGGACGTCTCGATACGGCCCGGCTGGTTCTATCATGCGAAAGAGGACGGAAAGGTACGCACCCCCGATAACCTGATCAAACTCTACTTCGAGTCGGTGGGACGCGGGGCCTCGTTGTTGCTCAACCTGCCGCCGGACCGTCGGGGCCGCATCCACGAAAACGACGCGGCGTCGCTGCTCGAATTTGGGCGCAGGCTCAAGGCCACTTTCTCAAATGACTTGGCGCGAGGCGCGAAAACGACCGCAAGCAGTACCCGGGGAAACGATGCGCGCTATGCGGCGGATCGGGTGATCGACGGGGATCGCAACACCTATTGGTGCACCGATGATGATATGCTGACACCGGAGCTGATGCTCGACATGGGCAAGCCCGTCACGTTCAGCGTGGTCGGCTTGCGCGAATACCTGCCGCTCGGACAACGCGTAGACGACTGGGCCATGGATAAATGGGACGACGGCGATTGGGCGGAGTTTGCCCAGGGCGCGTCCATCGGCAACCGGCGCCTCTGGCGAGGCGACACCGTAACCACGGACAAGGTGCGCCTGCGGATTGTGAAAGCCGCCGCATGTCCGGCGATTTCCGAAGTCGCGCTATACTTGGAAGCCAAGTGAACAGGAGGAGGCATGATCCCATTGACTCGCTCGACGTGTTGTGTCTGGCTTACGTTCATCTGCGTTTCTCTGCTGTCAGCCGCGGCGCCGTGCGATGCGGGCCCTCCGCAGGAAACGCCCGAGCAGCGGGACGCCCGCATGGCGTGGTGGCGGGAAGGGCGGTTCGGCCTGTTTATGCACTGGGGACTGTACGCCCTGCCCGCGGGCGAGTGGAAGGGCCTTGAAAAACAGAAGGATCTCGGCGGCGAGTGGATCATGTACAATGCGCGGATTCCCGTAAAGGAATACGAACCGTTGGCCCGGCAGTTCAATCCCGTTCAGTTCAATGCAGACGAATGGGTCCGGCTGGCCGAGGACGCCGGCATGCGGTACATGGTGCTTACCGCGAAACATTGCGACGGCTTTGCCATGTTCGCGTCGAAGGCGTCTCGATACAACATTTTCGACGCGACGCCGTTCGCGCACGACCCGATCGGGGATCTGGCCCGCGCCTGCGCCGAGCGCAAGATGAAGCTGGGATTCTACTACTCGCACTCGTGGGACTGGCATGAACCGGACGCCCTCGGGCTGGACAACGCGTGGGATTTCCCCGACCGGCCAAAGAAGGATTTCGCAAAGTACCTTCGCGAGAAATCCATGCCGCAAGTCGAAGAAATTGTGTCGCAGTATAAGCCGGCAATCCTGTGGTTCGACGTGCCGAACGATCTCACGCGCGCTCAGAGTGAAGAGTTTCTTTCGATCGTGCGCCGCCATCTGCCCGACTGCATCGTGAACGATCGCGTCGGCAACGGCCTTGGCGATTACGCAACCCCGGAACAGTTTATCCCGCCGGAAGGCATCAAAGGCGATTTCGAGGTCTGCATGACGCTCAACGACCACTGGGGTTTTGACAAAAACGACGACCGTTGGAAACCCGCGGTGATCGTTGTCCGCAATCTCGTCGACATCGTAAGCAAGGGCGGCAACTATCTGCTCAACGTCGGCCCAACGGCGCAGGGCGTGTTTCCGGCGGCGGCGGGCAAGATCCTTCACGAAGTCGGCGCGTGGATGAAGGTCAACGGCGAGAGCATCTACGGCACGACCGCGGGGCCGTTGCGGCGCCTGCCCTGGGGCCGCTCGACCGCCAAGCCCGGCGCGATCTACTTACACGTGTTCGACTGGCCCGCGAATGGACGTCTAGTCGTGGCCGGCCTCAAGAACAACGTGTCCGGCGCCGTGTGTCTGTCGGATGCCGGGCTGAGCCACAAGCCGCTGGAAGTCGTCCGCCTCAGCGAGCACGACGTCGAGATCTGCCTGCCCGCCCAGCCGCCCGATCCCATGGATACCGTGATCGCAGTGAGTATTGAAGGCATGCCGGAGGTCGATCCGACGATACTGGCCTTGGCGGAACCCGATACGCGCAATACATTCAGTGTGGCGGCCGCGGCCATTCACGGCCAGACCGCCAAGTACTATGGGCTGAGTCTCGAACAGCGCCAATATGATCGGGTCGGCTCATGGCTCCAAGCCGCCGACTGGCTGAGCTGGGATTTCAGGACACTTGGATCTGCTACGTACGATCTGGAGGCCGTCTACGGCGCGGATCCCGTCTGTGCCGGTAACGAGTTCATCGTTTCCGTCGACGGCAAGGAACTCCCCGCGTGCAAAGTCGTGGTGACCGGTGGCTATCAGACGTTCAAGACATTCCCCGTGGGTGCCGTCGAAGTCTCCGGACCCGGTCTCCATACGCTCAGTGTCAAGGTCAAGACCATCGTGCCGAATTCCGGCCTGTTCGATCTCCATGCGGTGGTTTTGACGCTGGCACGCAAGTAACGCGCGCCATTCGATCGTTATTGAATGATGGAAAAGTATCTACAAAAATCGACGTACGGGAAGGGCAGATTGGGGCACGTCTCCTCCTCTTCGGGCTACCGCACCTTAAGTGTGAGTGAGCCGGATCCAGGATTCTCGAACGAGCCGGGAGTTGGATTGGCTTCGTTCCGTTCCTTGCCGAAGTAATCGATGTTGACACGCACAGGCGCGCCATCGCGTTGTTCGTATGGAACATCAGGGATGCTCGCCTTGCCAAGCAATTCAGTCGTTACCAATCTGCGTGATTGCTCGCCGCTCCAGCCTTTGTCGAGGGAAAGTTCGAGGTAGCAGCCGTCGGCCTTCTCGACAAGGTTGAGTCCCGGATCTATTTCGGGCCTCAGGAGAAAGTCAGTTTCATGTGCGGAGGGCCTCGCGCCTTTAAGGAACACATTGCCGCTCATCCATAGCGCAGGATCTGCTGTCGCGCAACCGGAGTGCTCCTCTTATCAGTGCCCCAAGGGCGGTTCCTTCAGGTAACGCACTTCGTAGGCGTAGCGAGCCCGCCGGCCTTTCTCAAGCGAACGAATCTTGGGGAAGAGTTCGAGGTTGACCTGCACGCGCGAGGGGCTCCAAAAGAGTGCCATCGAACCGTAGTCCTGGGGATCGAAGCATTGTTCGATGCCGAACCCCGCCCGATGGTTGTAGTAGGCGAAGGCTCCGCCGGTCACCGCATTCTTGATGATATCGGTCTGCGCCTCTGTGGGCACGGCCTCCTTCCAGTTCTTGTTGGCCTGCAGCCATTCGGGCGTCTTGACGTAGATGCTCAGGACGTCGGGATCGTCGGAGAGGGTAGCGGCGTCGTATTCGGGGTGCACGTAGGCATCGAAGGGCCGGGGGCCGTTGGCGGTCATAGTGGTCTCGAAGCGGATGGCGTCGTCAGCTAGGACGATGTTCCGCTCGATACGCGTGCCGTCGGCGGTGGTGAGGGTCAGCAAAACCTTGTCGGGCTGAGCCTGGGCATCGTAGGCGAGTATGTTCTGGGGGCCGGGTCCTTCGCCTTGGCGCACCCATTCCTCGTATCGGAAACGGTTGAGGGCGCGCGCGGGCTGGATGACGTTGCGGCCTGTGGGCTTATAAGTCATTTCGACAATCTTGCCGTTGCTTTCAGGCAACAGGACTAGGCGCCAGGTCTCGTTCTCGATGCAAACGGCCTTGAGCCCCGCATGGAACTTGCGCTGGCCATCGATGTAACTTTCAACGGGAGTCAGTTCGTCTTCCATGGTAACACCGTACTTCACGCACAAGGCGGCGTAATGATCGAGGAGATCGGGTTCGAGTCCGGTCAGGTCGGGCCGGCAGACGCCGTTGTCGTAAACAAGACGCATGCTGACGGCGCTGAGTGCGGCGCGGTAGGCGCAGAGGGAAGCCTTCTCGACGCGTGCGCGCACTTCGTCGGATTGCGCGAGGGAAAGCGCCTGCTGGAAATACGCCATAGTGCAGCGCACGGTGTCCGCATTGATGCACAGCGAAGACTCGGTGGGGAAGCAGCCCGGGTGGACACCGGCGGCGCCTACCAGGTCGTGGTAGTAAGCGAGGTAGTCGAGGACGGGTTGTGCCGCCTCGCGGTAGTGCAGGCGGCAGAAGTCCTCGGCCTCCTTCCAACTGTCGCGGCCGGGTTTCCACAGGCAGCGCGACATCACATAGTTGCGCAGGTCGCTGATTTCGGCGGACATGGAATTTCCGCCGGCCTGCATGAACACGCCGCGACCGTTGTTCTTTGCAAAATACGCTACGCTTTTGCCGATGCTGCGCAGGTTGGGAAAGGGCAGCAGATAGCCCTTGAAATTGGTGTTGTAGTGCCAGATGAAGAGGTTATCGGCCTTCTTTTTCCATCCCGCCATGTCCTCGCAGAAGGACCGGTTCGACGCGCA
>CAIYET010000549.1 GCA_903925285.1 Candidatus Hydrogenedentota bacterium
AACATCCTGGGCGATCTCCGAGAAAAGTCGGCCGTTGACGCACTTCTAGTTGCCCTGGCAAACGGAGACGATGCTCAACGCACCTGGGTAGCCAAAGCTCTCGGCAAGATCGGAGATACGAAGGCACTTGATGCCCTAATCCCCTTGATGGATGACCCATCGATAAAGGTCAGATATGAAGCCGCTTGTGCATTGAATCAACTGGATTGGAAACCAACCGACTCCCGAATGCGACTTCTCCTTGCCGTTGAAGCCCTTGACTTCGATCGAATTGACCTTCGAGACCAGGGTACAACGGACTTGCTCCATCGCTTTTTATTGGAATCCCGCGATCTCTACAAGGCGCACGAATTGCGAAGGAAGGCTCTTGTAAAGTTGGGAAAGATCGGCGACGAGCACGCGATTGAAGTACTTCACGCTGTGCTGGACGAGCCCTCGCTACGGGACGGCGCTGCATTGGCTCTTGCTAGAATTGGCGACCAGCGTGTCGTGCCACAACTGATACAACTCGTTTCCACAGGATCGCCGGAGGCAGTGCAGATACTAGGTGAATGGGGTATCGCCGATGCAGTCGAACCGATTTTGCACGTGCTCACGCAGTCTTCATACGTGGATATGCTGCAAGCCGCATCCGTTGCCCTTGGTAGGCTGAAAGCCGTCTGTGCGGTTGAGCAGCTTATCAAAACCGTAGGACCGACGGGACGGTGGCCTAATTCTGGTCGTGTAGAAGCAGCATGGGCATTAGGCGAGATTGGCGATTTACGTGCCGAACAACCACTCATGCAGATTGTAATGGAAACGCCTTCGCGATTTGACTCGGAGTTTAGAAATCAAGTAAAGCTCAAGACCCAGTGCATTCAATCCCTCGCGAAAATGGCAGGCGAAAGCGCCGCGCTTCAACTTATGGCGGCGAAGCAATTCTCGGAGCTCCAAGCTCTGTTTGAATATGCCCCGAGCATCTTTAATAACTCCGCAGTGGTCGAGTCCCTCGTTGCGAGCGAAGCGCCTTCTGATCTTCTTGTTAAGGTCTTGGTAAAGAACGGAGATATACGCGCCATTCCTATTCTTACAGATCGTCTGCGCAAATCCTACGACGGAGCCTCCCATTGGCATATGGTAGCACTAACGACGTTTGAAGATCCGGAAGCGCTTCGAGCGATGGTCAAGCTTGCTTCTGGTCGAAGAAGTGACGGGTTGCCAACCATAATGCTTAACCATATCGGCGGTTGGCTAAAAGCCAGACTTGAGGCAGTGCCGACCGATATATTGAACCTCATTGCAACGATGAACGATGTGGAATGCTATGCCGTCGGAGCAACTCAAAACTCCGGTGATGACCCATGGGGGGATTGGCATTTTATCGATTGTTCCCCGATGAGGGAAATAGCCCATCGTGAGCTTATTCGGCGCGGCACGACATAAGACACCGTTTAGGGGTCAAGACTTTGCCATTCCATGCTTCAGACAATGCTATTCTTGCGCTCCTTTTGATGAACAAGATAAAACCGTGCTCGGAAGCATATATGGAACTCTGTATGAAGGGACTAATTCAGCCAACGGATGAATTAGATACGCCGGCAAAGAAATGGTGGCAATTCTGGAGGTAAACCCACACCATGGGTAAGAGGCGGCATCGGCCAAAACCGGCACCGCGGCAAATTGCAACTTAGTATCAGCATGAAATTTTCATGTCCAAACTGCGGTCAGCATCTCGACGCCGAGGACTCGATGCTCGGACAGGTTGTGGTTTGCCCATCCTGCCAGGGCAGCCTTGAAATAGCGGCAGCGCAACAGGTACAGAAGCGAATTGTTTGTTTTGAATGTCCCCTGTATTTGGATGAGGAGGAAATTCGGCCCATGGCGGAAGGATCTCTTTCCTGGAGGACAATCATGCAGATGGGATCTGGGAGTCTGGATTGCCAGGCTGGTGTGGCCCTGTTGGAATTCCCCCCCTTGGTCGGCCCGTTCGGTATGCAAATCAGAAAATCATGGAAATCCCATGTCCTTAAGGCGCTGCCGCCCAGCGCTCGGACAGCCTGCTGTTTTTGCAGAACGCGACGGTCGGTGCCTGACTGCACCTACGAGATTCACCTCGATGGGCGGAAGAAAGAGCTGCACCTCACGTCCGAAACAGAGAAATTCGCTGCGGCAAACGTCTTTCTCTTCTGCTGCCACGAATGCTTCACTCGGGACGTTGAAATCCAAGATTGCCTAGCACAACTGGAGGTGCTTCGCAAAGAGCATGATCAAAAGGTGCTCCTGTTTGGGGCGGGCCTGTTTGTATTGCCGTTCCTTGCCGTTGCGGGACTGGCGGTGTACTATAAAGACCAAATCGAGATTACAGACGATAAGTTGGCCTTTGCGGCCTTTGCCGTTGTCGGGATAGCATTTATTCTTTTGTTGTTAGCTCTGCCATTCAACACCTTCCTCAAGCGAGGTCTTCAAGCCAAAGAGGCTCCGTTGATCGCGGCGCTCAAGGGAATGGGCTTTACAGCAAATGAACCGCCACGCTTGAGGTCTCGACGATCATCCTGGAAGCCGGAGGCTGCGCCTTCGCAATGGACCTCCGTGCTGAATGCCAAGGTTC
>CAIYET010000550.1 GCA_903925285.1 Candidatus Hydrogenedentota bacterium
CATTAAGACCCAACCGATGCGAACCAAGAGCAAGAAAACGAAGACCGAAAAACTACCAGCTTCTCACCAAACACCGGCATGAGTTCAAAGAAATCCAGCATCGCAACAGGTACGCCAAAACGCCTTAAGTTAGTGCCATTCTATGGTGTCCCCGGAATTCCGGCCGTCCGCAGTTTATGGCATCACGATATCTTTAACATCCAACGCGCCCTTCACCTGCACCGCCACGGCAGACGAGACGGGGCTGGGCGCACTGCCGGGCAGTTCAATCGTTACCCCGGTATCACTGCGCGTCCACTTCAGTGGCTTCTTGTCGGCATCGGCGAGCAGATGCGCCTCAACCGGCTCGCTCTTGAGCCCCGGCACCAGCAACGCGCCGTCCTTCGGCCAGTCGAATACGTGAAGATAAAGCATCACGCCGTCGGCTGTCGCCTTGCGCGTGCACCGGCCCCACGCCAGGTTGCGAAAGGGGCTCGGCTGTGTTCCATAGATGGCTTCCCCATTCACCTTCATCCAGGCGCCGATCTCCTGCAAACGTTCGACGGAGGGTTCTGGAATAAGCCCCTCGGAGGTCGGCCCGACATTCAGCAGGTAGTTCCCGCCTTTCGAGGCGATATCGACGAGGTTGCGGACCAGTGTCTCGGTACTTTTCCAGTTGTTGTCCCAACTCTTGTAGCCCCAAGAGTTGTTCATGGTCATGCACACTTCAAAGTCGCGCCCGCCCGGAGATCCCGTTGCCGGGATGTGTTGTTCCGCTGTCTTCATGTCGCCCCCGAGGCCGCCGCCCAGCCGGTTGTTGGTAATGATTCCCGGTTGCAGCTTGGTGAGCGGAAACAGCATCTCCGCCCGCTCTTTGGTCATGCCTTCGGGCGTATCCCACCACAGCACCGAAATCGGGCCGTAGTTCGTCAAGATGTCGCGCACCTCCGGTACGGCCACATTCTTGATGTAGTCGTCCATGCTGCCTTCCTGCGCAGGATCCCAATGGCCGAACATCGCCGCGCCGCCTGGATTGACCCAGTCCTGCGCCTGTGAATAATAGAAGCCAAGCCGGATTCCGTACTTCTGACACGCGGCCGCCAGCGGCTTCAGCAGGTCCTTCCCGTAGGGCGTTGCCTTCACCACGTTCCAATCGCTCGCCTTGGTGTCAAACAAGGCAAAACCATCGTGGTGCTTTGAGGTAATCACGATGTACTTCATGCCCGCCTCCTTCGCCAGCTTCACCCACGCGTCCGGGTCGTACTTCACCGGATTGAACTGCTTGGCATACTCCCGGTAGCGCGCCACAGGGACCATGCAGACGCGCATCATCCACTCGCCGGGACCCGGGATCGGCCAACCGTTGTATTTGCCCGCGGGCACCGAATAGACGCCCCAATGAATGAACATGCCAAACCGCGCGTCACGCCACCAAGCCATCCGCGCATCTTTCTGTGCCGGCGTTTCTGCCGTCGGCGCCGCCTCCGCAGCCCCAGCGCCCGAAGACCAACTGAAACAGAGTGCCACCAACAACAACCCAGCCATACGACGAATGTCCATGCGTCTCTCCTCTGCAAAGATGCCAGCCCGAAGATTCAGCGCCGCGATGGACGGGAATTCAGCAAACCGCATTTGATGCTCTCCTTGTCCGCGCCGTTTGATGTTCATCGCACTACTCCTGGATGTCACTTCACAACACCACGGCAGCGGTATTGCTCGGGACGCTGATTCCGGCGCTGTTGACGCCGATGACGCGATATTCGATTTCGCGGCGTTGCGATTGGTTCGAAAGCAGGGCATGCGTCTCGAGCGCCATGCCTGCTTGTTCCCAACTGCCGAATGCTCCGCCGCCTTGTCATTATAGCGCCGCGCCTTGTTTCCAGCGAACATGGGATCATCGGGTTGCGCGAAAACAAGCGGGTGTGCGCGCAACCCTGCGCGAACGTATCGATGAACCCGCCGCTGCGCCGTACTCGTCCGCGTTCGCGATACCGTCGCCTACGATATCGCCCGTAGCGGGAAATGAACGCCAGACTGCGCTCGCGTAACGAGAATCAGCGGGAAAGACGATATCGCGCGTATCGAGGCACGAGTCATAAGTAGCCTTATCGATGCGAATCCAATCCGTTGCCTCGATGCCCCGGCGATTACGCGTCGTAATGCTGGCGGGAAAGGCGTACGCCACTTTCAGCCAACGATCCTGTTCCCGGGCGATGACGCACAGTTCCTTTGCAACATCCCAAAGGTTCTGATCCTGGCTGAATATCTTTCGAGACAGACGCGGCGCATCCGGACTGAAAATGCCTTCGACGACTTGCACATCGTCGGAAGCGATGGTAGAGTAAGTAAGGAAAGGTCATAACGTATGCGGACCTATACATTCGAAACCACCATTCCAGAGGATCGCCGTCTGATGTTGCCGGAGGAGATTCCCGTCGGCCGCGCGGAAATCCATGTCATGGTGGATCTCACGGGCCGACAGGATAATGCCGCTCTTCTCGCGTTCGTCGACGACATGCTCGCCAAACAAGACAGCGCTAGAAGCAAAGAAGAGATCGACCAAGAGCTGGAACAAGAACGGAATTCCTGGGAGTAGGGGCCGTGCGGATTTATCTCGATTCGTGCGTGATTATTTATCTCATCGAAGGCTCACTGGACGTAAAGGAGTCCGTATCGAGGGCCTTCAAACAGGCAAGCGACGCTCTCTTCCTGGCATCGGACTTGGTGCGCATGGAATGCAGGGTCGGTCCTCTTCGCCGCATGCAAACGTCGGTGCTTGCCGAGTTCGACGATTTCTTCTCCAAGGTGCAAATCGCATCGCCGACTTCCGCCGCGTTCGACCTCGCGGCTGAACTGCGGGCGAAGCATGGCATCCGAACGCCAGACGCCATACATTTGGCCTTGGCATTGGCGTACGACTGCGACGAGTTTTGGACAAGTGACTTGCGTCTCGCACGCACCAGTGTGGCAATTCGATTCCGGACGCTTCCCGGTATGGATGACGCGGCTCCGCGAACGTAAAGAGAGTTTTTCCTCCCTCGGATCGCGACGAAGTCCCCTCAGCGTCGCGGTTTGTTCGACAGGTGTTTGAGATGGTAGAGGAATTCGAGGGCTTCGCGTGGACTTAGCGCGTCGATATCGGTGGTTTCGAGTTCTTTTTCGACCACGCTGGGTTCGGCGGCGGCGGCCTCGGCTCCGAACAGATACATCTGTTGCGGCAATCCCACGGAGGCCGGGTTGCCTGCTTCGAGACTTTCGAGAATATTGCGTGCGCGTTCGAGGACGGGCGGCGGCAATCCGGCGAGTTTGGCGACTTGAATCCCGTAACTGTGGTCGGCGCCGCCGTCCACGATGCGGTACAGGAACACGACTTTGCCGCCCCACTCGCGTACCGCAACGTTGACGTTTTTCGCGCGTTCGAGCTTGTTTCCGAGGTCGGTCAACTCGTGATAATGCGTCGCGAACAACGTTTTCGCGCGGATATGATCGTGGATGTGTTCGGCGACGGACCACGCGATGCTGATCCCGTCGAAGGTGCTCGTGCCGCGTCCGATTTCGTCGAGCACAATCAGACTGCGTTCGGAAGCCGAGTTCAAAATGTTGGCAGTCTCGATCATCTCGACCATGAACGTGCTCTCGCCGCGCACGAGGTTGTCCGACGCGCCCACGCGTGTGAAAATGCGGTCCACGACACCCGCGTGAACCTCTGCCGCCGGTACGAAACTGCCGATCTGCGCCATCAACGCGATCAACGCCACTTGCCGAAGATACGTCGATTTCCCGGCCATGTTCGGACCCGTCACGATCTGCAAAAACGCCAACGCCGGATCGAGCACGGTGTCGTTGGGCACGAACTCGCCGCGCGACATCAGATCCTCGACGACCGGATGACGTCCATCGCGGATTCGTAATTCGTTCGACGAATCGACGGTCGGCTTCGCGTATCCCTTCGTCGCCGCGACCTCGGCAAACGACAGCAACGTATCGACCGTCGCCATCGCGTCCGCCGTTTCCTGGATGCGCCGCGCCTCGGCGGCCACCTGGTCGCGGATTGCCACGAAGAGGTCGTATTCGAGTTTCTGCATCCGTTCCTGCGCGGTGACGATTTCCTCCTCGCGCGACTTGAGAAGCGGCGTCACGTAGCGCTCGGCATTGACCAGCGTCTGTTTGCGCTCGTAGTCATCGGGCACGGCATTCAGGTTGCCGCGGCTGATTTCGATGTAATAGCCGAAGACCTTGTTGTAGCCGACCTTGAGATTCGCGATGCCCGTCCGCGCGCTTTCGTCGCGCTGCAACGTCGCGATCCAATCGCGCCCGCCGCGCACCAGCGAGCGCAACCGGTCGAGGTCTTCATGGTAGCCGTCCTTGAACAGGTTGCCCTCGGTGATCGGCACGGGCGGCACGTCCACGATGGCCGCGCGAATCAACGCCGCCACGTCTTCGAGCGGGTCCATGCCGTCGCGCAACGCCTCGAGCATCGGCGCTTCGGCGTCGTCGAGGATCGCGCGCAGGACCGGCGCCTGTTCGAGCGAACGCCCGAGCGCCAGCAGGTCGCGTGCGTTGCCCGATTTCGACGTCAGCCGTCCGAGCAACCGCTCGAGGTCCGCGACGTCCTGCAACGCTTCTTTCAGCCGCAAACGCAGTTCCGTGTTGTCGAACAGGTCGCCCACCGCGTCGAGCCGTTGCTGGATGGCCCCAACATCCACGAGCGGATGCAAAATCCAATGCCGCAGTTTCCGCCCGCCCATGCTCGTATGCGTGCGATCGAGCACGCCCAGCAACGTCCCATGCTTGCGCCGGTCCGCCAGCGACTCGACCAGTTCGAGGTTCCGTTGCGTGTTGCCGTCGAGCACCACGAAATGCGACGGACTGTAATGACGCGGAAACCGCAGGTGCGGCACGCAACCACGCTGCGTCTCGTTGACGTACGCCAGGACCGCGCCCGCGCAACCCGTCGCTTCCGGCAACTCCTCGAGTCCGAGGCCCTTCAACGTGCTCAATCCGAATTGATCGAGCAACCGTTCGCGCGCGGACTCCGGATCGAAATCGTGTTCGGGCCGCGCCGTGAAACGCACCGCGTCGAAGCGCCGACGCAGACGTTCGAGAGCCGCGGCGCCCAAGTTTTCCGGAAACAGCACCTCCGTCGGCGCCATTCGCGTCAACTCGTCCTGAATCACGCGATCCGGGTCGCCGTCGATCCGCGCGGCCAGAAACTCGCCCGTCGTCACGTCCACGAAAGCCAGCCCGGCCTGTCCCCCGTGCATGCTCAACGCGGCGAGATAATTGTTCGCCGTCTCATCGAGCAGGTTCGGTTCCATGACGGTTCCCGGCGTGATCGTGCGGATCACGGCCCGCTTGACGATCCCCTTCGCATCGGCGGGGTCCTCGATCTGGTCGCAGATCGTGACCGTCTTACCCGCGCGAATCAGCCGCGCCACATAGGTGTCCACGGTGCGGAACGGCACGCCCGCCATCGGCACCCGGTCGCCCTTGTCCGTCCCGTCGCGCGACGTGAGCGTCAATCCGAGCAGCCGCGATGCCTCGATGGCGTCCTCGAAAAACATCTCGAAGAAATCGCCCATCCGGAAGAAAAGGATCGAATCCGGGCATTCAGCCTTTGCCTGCACGAACTGCCGCAACATCGGCGTCAAATGCCGGTCCGATATATCGCTCAATTTTTTCCAGTTCTCGCCCATGGAACGGCATTATACAGAAGTTCGCGCCCATCATCATCGTGCCCTTCTGGATGCGGTCGAGATTGCGCGTCGAGCGAATCCATCGACGATTCGATCTTGGCGGCGTTGCGGGAGAACATATCCCGCATCGTCACCACAATGCCCATACCCACGTCGTTCATGCTATACTTCCATCGCGTATTGTGTGCTAGAACTCGGCATGTTCCCGATGTTGAATTGGGACAAGTCCAACGGTTACCTACCGGAAAGACTCAATGGGTGCCGGAATGTAGTGGAGGGATTGACAGAAGCCGTTGAAAGAATACAAGCGTGAACACTCAACGATACGATAGGTGACGCGAGTCTACGAGAATCGCGTTGGGGAATTGAGAGGGAGAGCGGGATGGGCAAATATACAATATCGATACTGACTCTGCTGGTCCTTTCAACCATCGCTATGTTATCCCTGCTCTTTAATACCCGGGAACATGGTCACCTCACAGCATTCGGATATGCTGTAGCCATTCTCACCGGAATATCATTTATTCTCGGCGTGGCAGCCCAGATTCACACGGCTGTAGAGGAAGCCCGCAAAAAAGCGGCGGAGCAGGCGAAGTTTTCCGAACAGAAACAACAACTGAATCGAATTGAAGCGGAGACAACGGCTAGCACCAGACCTCTGCTACCGGTTGCTATTTTCTATACCCTCCGCCACACGACAACACCAGAATCGATTGAGCCTTCGTTTTCTGCTGTCAGTGGTTTCAAAGGCGTTAAATCTGACTTACTGAAACTTGTTGGATCTGGACGTTTGGGTGGACCACTTGGGTACAACTCAATCCAACTTGACGCGATAGAATCGCATTGCATCTTGAAGGGTGATGACCTCCAAAGGCGCATTGAGAGTCATTCTGGCTTTGGCGGAGGAGTTATTCGTCAACCTATGCATACTACCCTCGAGTTCTTCTTCCCGTCGGATGGAGTCATGCCTGAAGAACCGTCGCTTGTCTTGGAGAAGACATTTGACGGCAGCGGCAAACCGAATGAAGTGAAGCATATCGAACTATTTGACAACGTGATTTTTCAGGATTCTTTTGTCAAGGATTGGACTGCGCAAACGGGATTGGGACGTAGTTGGTGCATTGAGAATCTTCGTAATGCCCGAGTTCGGTTTCGGTTAAACTTGCTTGGAGAATATGGTCCTGCTTCGCTTCACAACCTTCAAAATATTCTTTGGGCCAACATCCGCAATGCATGCGATAGAATTCCCTCTTGAGATTCTGAATCAATGCGCTTTCAAAGAAGATCCCTTGCCGCTTTTCAGATGCAGCAACGAT
Organism: Candidatus Hydrogenedentota bacterium; assembly: GCA_903925285.1. GTDB lineage: Bacteria > Hydrogenedentota > Hydrogenedentia > Hydrogenedentales > SLHB01 > DSVR01. The sequence goes on from CAIYET010000550.1 coordinate 6,992, forward strand.
CTCGCCACTCAATTCTTCAAGTCCTATTTGCTGGAATTTGATTGGAGCTTATCTGATGACTTTATGGGAGGGCACTTTACTAAGATTATTGCACGTTGACGCGATAAAGCTTCACACAATCTGACCGAAAGTCTCGCTATTTCCGTTGACCTATCGCGGTCGTCGTGTTTCCTTGCTCCACATGCTTTCTCGCGGTACAATGGATACGTGAAGCATTCGGTAACAAGAGGAACCGGCCCATGACGCAGATGACTCAGAGCGAACTCAGTGAACACCTTTCCGAGACGCTCGATCGACTCGCCTCGAACGGAGACCCTGTTCTGATCGAGGACATCGCCGTAATCATGTCCGCCGATGAGTACCGTCTCTTGCGGGAAATCGAGGACCGGCTCGATCTTGCCGAGATGGCCAAGGTCAAAGCGGAAAGCGAAGGAACGCTCCCGTACGAAGAAGCCCGGAAGGAATTGGGACTCTGAAGTGGCCTATACGGTCATAGTCGAACGTGGCGCGCTTCGCGACCTCAAGCGCTTGCCCGCTCAGATTCGCACCCGCGTCGACGAACGTATCTTGGCTCTGGCCACGAAACCCCGCCCGCAAGGGGTGGAGAAGCTTTCTGGAAGCGACTGCTCTTACCGCCTGCGCATTGGCGACTACCGGATTCTCTACGAAATCCACGACCAAATCCTACACATCCTGGTCGTAAAGATTGGACACCGCCGAGAAGTCTACCGAGGCGCATAATCTCGAAGTATTGGAAATTCCGACTCCTGAATCTCCCTGCGGCGGTTTCGGGACGGCGAAGCTAGGATTTGCATAAGGTGTCATCCAGGCAATCGTACCAGTGAACGAAGAGCACGCCGTTAATGATGAGGCGCTGCTGATTGGGAAAGGTCTCGTCCCAAGGTTTGCGGCCACGTTCGTGGCCCCATAGGCGTCCGTTGTAGCGCCTGAACAGGACTGTCCGTCCGTTCCGCCCGATAAACACCTCGGCCAAGGTGGCGTCTTCGCCCGGTCCACCTTCTATGTCGAGTACGCGAAGGCAGGTATGACTCCGGCCGCCGATTTTCACCGAGAACATGCCCGCGCCAAGTCCGGCGGGATCGCCCGGCCGCATCTCCAAGCCGCCATTTTCTGTCTCGACGAACCGACCGCTATCGTAAAGCCTTCGTGGCGTTTCGGAGCCAAAATTCTTCTCGAACCCCTCATCCAAAAAAGTTTCGAGCGTCCATTTGTCTTCCTTGTATTGAGCGAAAGCCAGCCACTGCACCGATGTCTCCGTCAACCGGCCCCAGATGGTATTTGTGCGGGGTTTCCAGCCCTTCTCCGGTGTCCAGTAGTCCACGTCGATTTCGACGCCGTCCAGCCCATGAATGGCGGCTTCGCGGACCACGCGGCAATCGTAGACCGACGTCAGGTTCCAATCCGGCGGGTCGTAATCGGCCCAGGATAGCCGTTCGCCGAGCGCGGGGATAATGACCCACCAGCGAAGCTCGCGGAAATCCAACTCGAAGGGTTTGACGCGGCTTGGCTTGATGACAATCGGCGGACGTTGTTTTGGAAACGGTTGTGTTTTCGATCCCAGCCTGTGAGTGCTCATTTCATGTTTCCTTCCTGCTGGCGCTTCCATCAATACCCCGCGAAGGCGTTGCCGGGCATCGTACAAGCGCCGCTTGACGGTTCCCTCCGGTAGACGACCGTGGGCCGCCATCTCGGTGATCGTTGAGCCTTCCAAATAATGCGAGTGCAACAGCGCGTGATCGGCTGGGCCGAGCCGACTCATGGCATCTCGCACTTCAATACGGGTCCTGCGTGCGTCCGAAGTTTCCATAGCGGTGCGGTTGACAAGAAGCTCGATTTCAGGACCTGCGGTCGGTCGTTCCCTACGCGCCGCCTTCTTCACGAAGTCGCGACACCGGTTTCTTGCCACCTGCAATAGCCAAGATTTCACACCGATCGGATCGCGCAAGTTGGGCAAGTCGCGCCATGCATGCAGGAGCGTGTCCTGCAAGACATCTTCCGCGTCCACGCCGGGAATCTGATAACGGACGAGACGTTGAAGCGGCCCCATGTGCCGTTGGACCAACGTCTCGAAGGCCTGCTCATCGCCTTGCAAGCTCCGTTTCACCAGTTCTATGTCATTGCCTGAATCCATCTGAATCTGCCTCACTCAATAAGGAGAACGCCGCCATGATACGGTTCGCTGGAGCGTATTCCCATGTTCTCGATGCAGCACAGTCTGGCCGCGAAAGATGCGCCAAGACGGAGTCTTACCTCGCGAACTGCCGGTCCCGTTGCCTCAAGTAAAAATCTACTCCAAATGAGATTCGTTGCCTCACGCAAAAATCTACTCGAACGTGCTGAGGCTTTCCGGGGATGTAGGGTACAATGAATGTGGCCTGGGCGGAGGATAGGGCAACGCTGGAGAGCGACCCGAGCGCCGACTCAGGGGCCAAGACGAGAGACGGGGGCGAGGATCTCGCCCCTGTCCGTTCTCCCCTCTCGGATTGGCACAAGCGCGGTAAACTCATTAGGCG
>CAIYET010000551.1 GCA_903925285.1 Candidatus Hydrogenedentota bacterium
CCATTCTACAGATTCTCGACCTCACGCTTTTCGAGAAAATGCCCATTTTGCAGGCTTTTTATCCACCAGCGTTACAGATTCAACCTGTTGATGATGAAAAACAACTGTATTTACAGGGGTTCTAAACCGGACAGTAGTGATAAACGATAATCCTCCAGTATTCGGAGGTGGTGAACTGACGCCGATATCGCCTTGCAAATAGCCAACTGATGAGTGCGGCGACACCCATGAACATGAGGACGGTGCCGACGATTCCCAGCCTGCGGCCAGGGACAATAAAGTACGCTGCACCACTGAGCGTGACCCACGCAACTGGAAGAATCGCAGAATACCCGATGATAAAGGGAGAACGTTTTTCTGGAATGTTCTTGTTCATCATTTCGCCTAACTCTTTTATGAGCCGCCAATCGTACTTTCCGGGTTTCCGATTCGCAGACACCTTCCGTTTGGTCTTTCGGTAACGGTACCCCCGGCGGAGACGGGCGTCAAGTGATGGGCGCAACCCAAAATCCTCGCCTACGACCATGCCATTTGCTTGCAAACGCACACTCTACGTTTGGGGGAAACTGGCAACAACCAGCCTTGAGCACTCTGTGTCCATCCATCGCGCCATTCCAGCGGACGGCTCGGAGAGCCGTCCCTACCGTCCGCAGCACACCTGCGTCACTGCACAACGGGGATGGCGACGCCGCTCTGACATGGATGCGTCATCAGGCGGGCACGAGTTCTTTGCGAATGGGACGTGCGCGAATCGCGTGCGCGGCAAGGATTCTCGAGAGTTCCGCGGGATCATGCACCCAACGGGCATATTCGGACTTGGTCATGCCAAGCGCCGCATGTAAAGGACGGGCGTCTGTGCCTGTGTGCCAACGGGCGATGAAAGCGTCAATGCCTTCTGCGTCCGCTTCACCGCGGAGGCACTGGCCAATGAATGTATCAACGGACATTGATGTGCCTGCCTTTTACGGCTTCTTTAATAAAAGTCCCGGTCGTTGCATCTTGTACGCCAAGGTGCCATCCCAGTTTGTTGAAAACTTCGACTTCACCGTGAAGTTCGTCCCACGTGTACAGGCGCGATCCATCGCACGAACGCCAGACCTTGCGCCCGGTAATAACGCGCCAGACCGGCAAACCGTCCAAGATGCAAGGCGATGGCATAGCCTTTGCTGTCACAACGAAAGTATAGCACGGGTTGAGGCACAGATCGCAAGCGGGAACTCAAGAAGGAACTGGAATGCAATCATGTCGTGGATCAATGCGTCAGCGGGCTATAGCTGCGGCTCGCGAGGCCGCTCGCCCTCCAAAGAACCCCTTCGTGGCCTTCGGCGTTCCTTCCTCTTCTTCGTGTCCGCATCCCTACCGCGTGGCGCCTGACTTCTGGCGACCGCGTCCTGCGATGGGGTATGTCATTTTCTTCTTCTTCGCGGGCGCGGCGACCACGCCGCCGGGGCTCTCCAGCGATTCGGCCAGGCGCTGCAACTCGCGGATCTCGTCGCGCAGCATGGCGGCGCGCTCGAACTCCAGGGCGTCGGCCGCCTCGACCATCTCGCGCTCCATGTCGGCGATGGTCTTGCGCACATCGTACTGCTCCGGCCGCTCGGCCACGGCGCGCTCCTCGATCGCGCGCGCCTCGTCCGCCACGGCTTCCTCGCCCTGCAGGGCGCGCTGCGTGCTGCGCGGCGTGATGTCGTGCTCGCGGTTGTAGGCTTCCTGCGTGGCACTGCG
>CAIYET010000552.1 GCA_903925285.1 Candidatus Hydrogenedentota bacterium
CGCACTCCAAAACCCGTCATTTGCCGCCTCTACAGAAACGGAATGGATTTCAAGACTGCGAAATGCCCCAAAGCTCGCGAACAGATTATTGAGCGTTGCGGTAATGGCAGCGCTACACCCTTTGTCAACCCAAAAAACGGCCGTTGGATCCCTGTGGATCCAACGGCCCAATTTAGGGCGAAGTACCTTCTCGACACGCACACGTGGGTCTGGTGGCACATGCACCCCGATACTTTTTCGATCGAGGTTAAGGGGCGGATTTGTCCGCAATCTCGATTCCTTGAGGCGCACCGCACTGGCGCGTTACAATACCCTTATGATTGACGATGGATATGTCGACTATTTCGAGATATTGAAGATCGCGCCCGATGCGAAACCCGGCGAGGTGCGCACGGCCTATAAGCAACTCATGAAGGACTTGGTGATGGAGATCGCCCGGATCGAGATCACCGAGGAACGCCGCGACCACTATCTCCTCGAGATGGCCAAACTCAACGCAGCACTCTATATCCTGCGCGAGAACGAGACGCGCGAAACGTATTGGAACGCGCGCTCGGAACTGATCGCGCTCGAGGACGTTTGGCGAAAGGCGGTCGAATCGCGCGCAACGGAAATGGACGCTGTCCGCCGCACCTATGACGGGAAACTGCGGCATTTCTTGTCCAAGTACGTCGAGGAGGCCGTCCTCGAGGCCGGGCACGACAAAGCGTGCGTCGAGGCGAGCAATTGGGACGCGGCGCACGAGCGCCATGCCTCGCGTATCCTGCGCCATTACCGGCAGGGCCATTACCAACGGATTCTCGAACGGTTGCCCTATTGGGAAGTGACGCCCCCACAGATCGACTGGGATGAACGTAAACGGACGATTGCGGCCATCCTCGCGAAATCACCCATTAACAACGATTTCGGCGTGGCCGGGGAGGCGGTTTAACCATGGCCGCCGCGAAACAAGTCGCTGTATCCGCGAAATCGTCGTCAAAAAGTGATTTCGCGGGCAAGACCGTCGACCCGGACGACATCGCATTGGCGCTGGCCAAGGCGATATGCGACGGCGATATCGTCAATTTCAGACTCGTGTTCGCGTCCTTTTCCCCTGCGCGCCGCGACTCGTCGCAATCGTTCGATATGCCCAAGTACTCGTATCTCCTGCCGGATGACGAAATGGAGCGCGATGCGACGTTCCAGAAGATTCTGACGTGGGTGAAGCATCCGGACGCGATGCGGCAAATCCAGTGCGAACTGGACGCGAATCGCCCGGCACAATTGCCTTCGGATCTCTTGTTGCCGCTGGCGGACCAGGCCGTGCGACGTGGCAAGTATTCGAGCGCGGCGCAGGCATATGAGTCGTTGCGCGTTCGCGCACGTGTTCAAGACGAGTTCTTGACACAGGCCGATGCGGCGCTCGATGCGGGCGATCTCGTGCGCGGCGCGCGCGGATATATCATCGCCGCCGGACTGGCCTACGATTACGCGGCATTCCCCGAACCGCTGCCTGCGGTGCCGGATTACCAGACGCGCGCGCTCATGCTGCACGGCGTCTATCCGGAACGGCCCGAGGATTGTCCGGGCGTGCGCTCGACGAAACTATTCCTCTCGATGGCCTTGAGCTACCTTATGGATTCCGCGCTGGCGGCACGGCTGGATAATCGTTCCGACGATGTGCGACTCGCGTTCTTCGTCGAACTGGTCCGGCAGCGCGACCCGGCATGGGACGCCTATGCGAAGCGGTATCGCGAAGCCACCGAGGTCGCGCACGGTTTCGGCGCGCGGTTAGAGCGCCACATGGCGGAATCGGTCGGGCTTGCCGAAGAAATCGAAGAGCAGTCGGGCGAAGACCCGCGTCGTATCCCTGCGATTCTCCTGGGACGCACCGCCGATCCGGGCGCTTGGTGGCAATACTTGAAAGAGATTGCCTACGAGCATCCGGCCGGCGCGTTGTTCCTGGCGCGCCAGACGGTGGGCGATTGCGAGATTCTCGTGCCGCGGTTTGTCGCCGAATCGGAACCGGCCCGCGCATTGGGACTTACGGGGATGAAAGATGAAGGATGAAGGATGAAGGATGAAGGATGAATCAGCGGAGGAATTCAGGAGTCAGGAGTCAGAATGGCGCTGCCGCCTCCGTTCATTCTGACTCCTGACTCCTGACTCCTGAATTTAAGGATGAAGGATGAAAGACTCGGTGCACAATCGAAGGGCCTTACATACGGAACGAAACTGTGTTCTTTTTCATCCTTCATCCTTCATCCTTCATCCTTACCTAAAACCGCGCCTTAAGACGTCCCATCCGCACGCGCTACAATACCCTCATGATTGACGCAGGGGACTGAGGACCATGGGCCTGTACATCGACATACACGTTCATACGCGGCGACATTCGCAATGCAGTCACATCGATCCCGAACGCCTCATCCGTCAAGCCGTGCGCGCCGGATTGGACGGCCTCGTCATCACGGAACACCAGTACCAATGGAGCACCGATGAGCTGGCCGCCTTGGCGGCCAAGTCGCATGACCCGCATTTTCTGCTTCTAGCGGGATTCGAATATTCGACGATCCAAGGCGACCTGCTGGTCTATGGCTTGACCACGATGCAAGCCGCTCAATTCCAGTCGGGCATGCAGCCGGAAGACGCCGTGGCGCGCGTGCATCGCTTGGGTGGCGTCTGCGTCGCGGCACATCCGACGCGCGCGGGCATGGGGTTCGACGAACGGATATTGAGCATGCCCGTAGACGCCATCGAGGTGCAGAGCGTCAACCTGAAGGAGCATGAGCAACGACTCGCCAGCCAACTCGCCCAGAACGCCACTTTAAGGCCGATAGCGGCGAGCGATGCGCACCAACTCGTCGATGTCGGACGCTATGCCACCGAGTTCGATACCCCCATCCAGTCGATGACGGATTTGCATGACGCGCTATTACGTGGTACATTTCATCCTGCAAGAGCTGTGCGCAAACCCGGGGCGGTTTTGTACCCGTAAGTAGACAAACTGCGCGACGCCGATGGTATAAGTTGAAACAATGAAAAACGCGAGCAAACCTTAATGGCAGAGTCATACGAACGCAAGGCCGACAACCTTCCCGAGGCGGAAGCTCCGTCGCCCACATCGCCTACCCAGGAAGTCAAACGGGAAGCGATCGAGTTCGTCAAGATGATCGCGTGGTTCCTCATCGCCTTCTTCGTTGTAAAGACCTATGTAATCGAGGGATACGAAGTTCAGGGACCCTCCATGATTCCAACCCTCAACGACCGCGAGCGCATCCTCGTTCTCAAGCTTCCGCATATTCTGAGCCAGTTCCGGTTGTTCGGCGGTATGGACGCTCTGAAAGAGGGCAACATCGTCGTGTTCGACAGTCGCGATGAGCCTAACAAGCGTTACGTCAAACGGGTCATTGCACGCGGCCCGCACCGTTCGTCCACCAACACGGCCTCGGCTCAGGCTCAGGACGCCGCGCCCGACAATGCGGTACTCGTGCGTTTCGATGCCGGAACCGTGTACGTCAACAACAAACGCATCGCGGAACAATACCTTCCGGAGAGCCAGCGGATCTCCGAAGATCGCCAGCCCGATGTGGCGCTCCCGCCCGGCACCTATTACGTCCTCGGCGACAATCGTGCCGTGAGCAAGGACAGCCGAAGCTTCGGACCGGTCGACGACGCGCGTTTTGTCGGCAGAGCCGTCGTCTGCTTCTGGCCACCCGGGAAGATCCGCTTCCTGCAATGAAAACGGTCGCATTTTCCGACGCCCATCTCGATACCAGCGCGGCAGGCCGCGAATCCATGGAAACCTTAGCCGCGCAAATTCGTATATGGACCGACGACGGCGTCCGACAGATTTTCATTCTGGGCGATCTCTTCGATTTCTGGTTCGAATACCGGCACGTCGTTTTCTCCGGCTACTTCCCCATTCTGCGGGCCTTCGCAGACGCGCGCGACGCCGACGTCCAGTTTCATCTCGTGTGCGGCAACCACGATTTATGGGCAGGACGCTTCCTGGTGACGGAACTCGGATTCCAGGTTCATCGCGCCCCAACGCTCATGGATTTGGGCGGACGGCGCGTCCTGTTCGCCCATGGCGACGGCCTCAATCCCCGCGACCGGGCGTATCGACTCTACAGGCGCTTCGCGCGTTCGCGACTCGCCATCACGGCATTCCGCCAGTTGCACCCGGATTGCGCAATGGCGCTCGCACGATTCGTGTCGCACGGCAGCCGACGCTTGACGATGGCCGACGATCCCAGCCAAGGACGCGAAGCCCAAGCCCTGCGTGCATACGCGCGCCAAGCCCTCGCACGTAACGAAGCGGATGTTGTGATGTGCGGCCACGCTCATGCGCCGACGCGTGAGGAATATCCGACGCCCAACGGCGCTGGCCTATACATCAACTGCGGCGACTGGATGCGCCACCGCTCCTATGTCGCATGGGACGGCGGCGAATTCACGTTGCACCAAGGCCAATAGCGCTACCGCGCCGCCAAGGAGGAAGCGTTTTTGGCAACCACAGACACCTACTATAACATTGACATGAAGACAGCCTGCTGAAAATGCTTGTTGATTCAGTTTGATAAACGAACTCCTGTCCCCCGAGCTTGCGAGCCAGTTGCCAACTTCAACCAGAACGTATTCTGTCGTGACGATTCGGCCTTTGAACTCCTTGATGATTCCCGTGGCGACAACATGCGAAGTGTCTTTCGAGCTGACGATGGCGACATAGAACGAGGTGTCCGCAAACAAACGCATTAAGCTTTGGGCGCTCCATACAGGTAGTGGTCAACGTTCCTCGAAGCGTCCGGCGGAAGCCCTTTGGCCGTTCCAATGGCGGGTGCAAGGCGTTCATATAGGGACGGCCCGCTTTCGTCATCCGATTCGTCATCCTGCAAGAAGTCGACAAGGCACACCGTCACTATCACTCCATTCGGTAGATTCATGCCGTCGTCTAACACCACCGTGCCGTTCTCTACATGGCCTTGGTAAGTCATCGGTATCTCCTCCTTGCATCCAACATGCGGAAGTATAACATCCGCAATGCTCGTAGGGGCAAAAAACTCAGGGCAATCGCATTAAAACGAGCCACTCGGCCCGCCTCTTCTCGTAACCTTTCTATTCTCCTTGCCTCTACTGTTTGTTCTTGCGCAACGCTTTGAATCTGTCCCCTTTTCTCCTCGCGGGAAAACGAGTATTTGTCATA
>CAIYET010000553.1 GCA_903925285.1 Candidatus Hydrogenedentota bacterium
CTGCTTCTCGCCCATGAGTTCATACATCTTCTTCTTACCGTCGCACGTGGTCTCGGCCACGATTAGGTCCGCCATCTCGATAAACGGATTCGACCCCATCACGTGATACCCGTACGTGGACTTGATCAACGGACACAGCCCCGCGGGCAGATCCTGCTCGGCTGCGGGAATCGTCTCTGCCGAGCCACCGCACAGACACACGGGAACGCCGCCCGCGGCCATAATCAACTCCCGCGGCGTGTATTCGCACAGGATCCCCACGATGGGCCGGCCCGCCGCACGCGCCGCTTGCGCATATTCAAAACAATGGCCAAGCATGTTCTGGAAATACGGTAAGGGATCGTCCACGGCGTTTTCGGCCTTGGAAACGCATGGAAACGGAGGCGCACACGGATCGGGCACGGGAAGGCCGGCGCCCTTAGCGCCACGGCAACACTTGCTCACGATTCTATCCTCACTGCTTGATGGCCACGAACAACCCTTGAGCGATCTTCCCCGCATGCGCAAGTTCGCGCATGAAATTCATCTCACCGCCCATCGCTTCCATCAACGGCATATCGAACCCGATGATCTTCAGCGCGTCATAGGTCAGTTGCATGTTCAGCATGTCGAGATACAGATCCACGCATCGCGCATATCGTCCGGTGTTCATGGCAACCTGGACTTCACACCCATTGCGTTTGAGGAGATCCCCGTACTCCGCGATCGTAAGGACGCTGGGAAACTTCATGAATCGAAGATAACGTTCCGCCTCTTCCTCGCTTAGCGGCACATCGCCCTCCACCCAGTCCGTGAAGGCAATCGTGCCGCCGGATTTCACAAGCCGCGCCGCTTCGGCGATCAATGTGGGCTTATCCTCGACGTAACACCACGCATCTTCACCCCAGACAAAGTCGGCGCTCGCCGAGGGCAATCCGCTGTTACATACGTTCGCCTCGACAAAGGAGATCGCATCGGCCAAGCCTTCCTCGGCGCAACGTTCCTTGCCCACGGCGATCATCTTCGGGGTGGCATCGACGCCCGTCATCTTCGCCACGCCGCGGAACCGCACGAGGAACCGCATGCCGGCTCCGGTGCAACAACACAGATCGATGCCTTGCGCTCCGGGCGCGATCGCGGCGCGCTCGGCAAGATCCATGGAGGACTCAAGTCCGCCAATGTGGATCTGTTCGCCCATGATCAACTCCCAAAGCCGCCCTTCAGGACCTCCATAAACAGCCTGCACGTCTCGCAATCCTACCGTGTTAAGTAACTTCATCACCCACCTCCTTGCCTAGAGTGCTTTTAATGCTATTTCAGAACAATAACCTACAATACTACTAGAGACCGTATAATAATGACTCCTTCTTTGCGCTCCTTCGCTCCTTCTTTTGCTTGCCTTTGCCGCGCAACGGTTGTATACTAACACGCGTTGGTGAGCAAAGGCTATGATACGAGCCATCCTGGAGATCGTCGGGCGTTCTTCATTGTGGAGGTGACAGGGGCCTGGTGACTCCTGCGGTCTTCAAAACCGTGATGCCGCCTTACCGCGGCGGGTGGGTTCGATTCCCATTCACCTCCGCCATATTTTTCTGGAAGAAAGCCGGAAGGCAACGGAGAGTAGGTGCGAGTGCGGAACAATGTCTAAACCGGACGGCGATCCCAGAAGCCAGTTGCCCGCTGTGGCGGCGTTGCTCGAAGACGCGCGCGTCGCGCGGATGGCGGAACAGTATTCGCGCCCGATCGTCCTCGATGCGATCCGGCGCGCCCTCGAGGAATGCCGCGTAGCGGTGATGTCCGGGGGGGGGGCGGCGGATTTCGATGCAACGGTGGCATTGGTCAAGACGACCCTTGCGCGCGATGATCTGCAACGTCCCCGGCGCGTGATCAATGGGACGGGCATCGTCCTTCACACAGGGTTGGGCCGCGCGGTGCTGCCGCAGTGCGCCGTGGATGCGCTCGGCGAACTGAACGGGTGCTGCAACCTGCAAATCGACCTCGAATCGGGCCAACGGGGCAAACGCAATTACGCGACGGAACGGTTGTTGTGCAAACTGACGGGCGCCGAAGCGGCCGTGGTGGTCAACAACAATGCCGCGGCGACCTTCCTGATCCTGTCCGCGTTGTGCAAGGGCCAAGAGGTGGTCGTTTCGCGCGGGCAACTGATCGAGATAGGCGGCTCGTTTCGCTTGCCGGACTGCATTCATGAAAGCGGCGCTACGCTGGTCGAAGTGGGCACGACGAACAAGACGCACTTGCGCGACTATGAGCAGGCGCTTTCTGCGAACACGGCGGCGCTGTTGCGCGTGAACCCGAGCAACTACCGCATCGCGGGCTTTGTCAAAGACGTTCCGATTGCGGACCTCGTGTCTTTGAAGAAGAAACAGCCGGTTCTCGTTATCGACGACCTCGGATGCGGCGCGCTCGTGGATCTGGGCCCGTTCGGTCTGCCGCACGAGCCGACTGTTCCCGATAGTGTGGCCGCCGGCGCGGACCTCGTGTGTTTCAGCGGCGATAAGCTCATTGGCGGACCTCAATCGGGCATCATCGTCGGCAAACGCGATCCGATTGCGCGCATCAAGAAGCACCCGCTGAACCGCATGTTGCGCGTCTGCAAAATGACGGACGTGGCGCTGGAACGGACGCTCCGGCTGTTCCTGCAACCGGAATCCTTGCCGGAGAAACACCCGACGTTCCATATGTTGACGGCGTCCGTCGACGCGCTCAAGCGCAGAGCCAAAAGCATCAAGAGGCGTGTCGAGAAGGTTCGGCGAGACCTCGTGCTTCGTGTGGCGTCCGCGGACAGCGAAGTCGGAGGCGGCTCGCTGCCCGGAACGCTCTTGCCCTCGTACGTCCTGGCGCTCTCGGCCCCGTCCTTGCCGGCGAATCAGTTGAGCGCCCGCCTGCGCCGCCAAGAGCCGCCCATCATCGGACGCATCGCCAACGATGAAGTGCTGCTTGACCTGCGAACCATCCTTGAACAGGAGGATGCCCAGGTTGCCCAAGTGTTGACGGACCTGGATGTGTCCGGGGCGCGCACCTGAAGGAGGGAATTCGTGACTGTGGATCTTAAACGCCGCAAGGTGGTGATGGCGCGCTCCGTCAAGTTGGGCCACTGCGTGTGCGATCCGAAGAAGGCGTGCCCGTGCGACGTCTTCAAACAGTTCAACGTATGCCATTGCGCGGGCGAGAAGATGCCCGCTAAACCGGGCAGCGTGGCCCTGATGCGTCACGTTCACAGAGCGGGCTGCGCGTCGAAAATCGGTCAGGCGGATCTGTTGCGCATCGTAAGCGCATTGCCGGCCTCGATGGATCCCAACGTGCTGTTGGGCACGGCCGCGGGCGACGATGCCGGCGTCTACCTGTTGGATGCGGAACACGCGCTGGTGCAAACCGTGGACGTGTTCACGCCGTGCGTGGATGACCCGTATCTGTTTGGCCAGATTGCCGCCGCCAACAGCTTGAGTGACATTTATGCCATGGGCGGGCGTCCGCTCACCGCGCTGTCCATCATCGGCTTTCCTATCGACGAACTCGACGGCTCGATCATGGAAGCGATGCTTCGCGGCGGCCTGCAGAAACTTGAGGAAGCCGGGTGTGCGTTGCTCGGCGGCCATAGTCTGCAAGACGCGGAGATCAAATGCGGGTTTTCGGTGACGGGACTGATCGACCCACGGCGCGTGGTCCAGCGAGATCGCGCGCGCCCCGGCGACGTGCTCGTGCTGACGAAGCCGCTGGGCACGGGCATTGTCTCGTTCGCCGCGCAACTGGGCCGCGCCGACGCCGATAGCATTGAGGCCATTGGCGCATCCATGGCAACGCTGAACAAAGACGCCGCCGAACTCATGCTCAAGTTCGAGAGCCATGCGTGCACGGACATCACGGGGTTTGGCCTGGCCGGACATTTGGTCCAGATGGTGCGCGGCAGCGGGCTTCGTGCCGAGATCGACCTATCGCGAGTGCCCGTGTTCGCCGCCGTGCAATCCTGCATCGAGCAGGACGTGTTGCCC
>CAIYET010000554.1 GCA_903925285.1 Candidatus Hydrogenedentota bacterium
GACCATCTTGCTCGGCAGCGTCGGCAGCATATCGCTCATCGTCGGCGGTATCGGCATCATGAACATCATGCTCGTAACCGTAACCGAGCGCACGCGCGAAATCGGCGTCCGCAAAGCCATCGGCGCCCGCGACCGCGACATCCTGCGCCAGTTCCTCTTCGAAGCCGTCGTCATGAGTTGCACAGGCGGCCTCATCGGCGTAAGCGTAGGGGTCGGCGTAGCGAAAATGATCGGCGCAATGACGCAATTCACAACCGTCGTCCACCCCCAAAGCGTGATTCTCGCCATGACGTTCGCGGTAGCTGTCGGCGTTTTCTTCGGCTACTACCCAGCCCGCCGCGCCGCCCTACTCAATCCCATCGACGCGTTGCGGTACGAGTAAAAACAAGCATGTCGGGCTTCAGAGGCGCGGGCGGCAGTGGTGGCTGTTCCTAGATGAGCGCTTTACTACATACGAGGTACTGCTGCTGGTTCTCGTTGTATTCACGAAGATCTTTCGTGCTGCTTCCAGCAGGATTTTCTCATGGGGCGCTCCGCAGCAACGCCCGGAACCCGGCCTGCACAAAATGGTTGTCGTGCGTCAACGCTTCAGCGATGCCCTCCTCCTGCATAACAAGAATCGATGCGCAATCCGTAAGGCTCCATTGTTTGTCGTCGCGCTGCTTGAAGAGGTGAACGGCGCTACTGAACTGATCCGAACTCTGCGGTATGACGCGGCAACAGGGATCGTTGCAGATGTTTTCGACAGCCGCCGCGACTGCGCGTCGCAGGCTGGGTATCTTTCCCGAAAGATGATTCATGACTTCAGGCAAAAACCATTTCGCTGGTAACGATAAGTTCCCCGTTCATCTGCATGGAGAGTTCACACGCTCTATCGTGAAGCCGATCATCGGAATTCAAGAGCGCGATCCAATAGCTGCTGTCGGCAAAGACCTTGCCTATTCTTCGCACTTTGGCGCCCCATAAAGGTAATGATCAAGATTGACCGATGAATCCGAAGGGACCCCCGCCCAAGCCTCACGCGGAACCGAGGCGCCAATTTCCACAATTCGCATCCAGAGGGGCTTTGGGCCAAGCAGTCGTTCCGCGCCTCTCAACACGGCCACTTCGACTTTGGCGCCTTCAGGCAACGGCATTGGGATGTCAAGAACCACCGCCCCGTTTTCAACATGCCCTTGATATGTCATCTCGCATCTCCTTTGTCAGAAGTAATTATAGCGCGAGATTCCGCTGACAGCAATTCATCTGGCGTATCGCGTTCGCGAACACGCACCTCACGGTTCGACCTTCGGCGTGCCGTAAAGATAATGATCGTGATTTATCGAGCCGTCCGTCGGCATTTTGTTGACGTCCTCCTCAGGAATGGAATTGGCCAACTCGAGGACCCAATCCAGAAAGGGTGTTTCGTCACGCGGCAGCCGTCTGTCCAACACCGCCACTTCCACCTTGGCGCCCTCGGGCAATGGCACGGGGAGATCCAGCACCACCGTTCCGTTTTCAACATGCCCTTGATATGTCATTGCGCGTCTCCTCTATTCGAGGTAATTGTAGCACGAGCTTTCGCCGCAGTGCGTCAACGCGCGCGGTGACAGTGGCACGACTCCCGGATTAGCCCCTTGTGACTTGCCTTGCGATAGACCTTGCCCCGGGGATTGTCGACGAGCCGCTTGTTGTTGAAGTCGGATGTGAGCGCGTTATCCTCGGTGCAAAGCAAGCGAACTTTCCCCACAATCGCCAACGCAAGAATATGGAAGTCGTTCGACTTGCACTCGCCTTGCGCCTTAAGTTCACCTGCCTTCAGATTGACCGGCGCGTCAAGAACCCGGCGCGCGCGACCCGCACGAAATAATTCCACAACTTCTTTAACGACTTTTGGCGAGCGCGAATACTCTCGAGTGAGTTGGCCGCCTAACACCAGTTGCGTAACCGGCGTCCTTCCGTACAGCGCATCGCGTACAGCCCCAAAATTGGTGTCATTCTCCGTAAGGAACACGCGATCCATTACGTCCGCATCCACGATCAGGCACACGCTTACTGACCTCCCCCGGTCAGAAAACTCAATTCTTCCTCGAGGAAGAATTGGCGATAACCATCCGGCGGATTCACGAGATTGCCAAGTTCGTCCAGCGCTATCGGATAGACGCGCGATTTTGTCCCCGTACGTTCAAAATAGAGAAAGCTAACGTCCGAACAAGGAACGGTTCCTTTCGCTACTTCCTGCCTGACTCTGTCGAGGATGTAGTCGCTGTGCGTCTCGACCACCATCTTGTGCCCGCTCTTGCCAGCCAGTCTGGTAAACAGCGTGCCCAGCGCCGCCTGCGCACGTGGATGCAAATGGACCTCCGGCTGTTGAAGCAATACCCAATCGCTCTTACCTGCAACGACTGCATCGAGCAGAACGGGCAGTACCTGGCTCACGCCATAGCCGACGTGCATAATATTGGTTGCCAGTCCACCGCTGTCCACTGCAAGGCGAAGAGGACCGCCATATTTCCCCTCTAGGTGGAACACTCCAATAGAATGAAACAGACCGGATTCCTCGCCAAAGGCGCGGATTGTGCGGAGCATCTCTTGTGCTTTACCGTCCCCCGAGCCCGCCTTGTCCAATAGCTCGGCAAGCACGAAGGGGATATGATCCCCCTCGGGCGCAAAAGGCGGCCTCGTCTCGTAGATGCGCTTCGGCCTGGTGCGGATGGGCGCAAGGGCTGATACCTTTGTCATTCCCCCGAAATCTCGTGGCAGAGCCGCTGTCAGACTTCCCGTCCCAACCTGCGTTGCTCCTTTGGTCTTGCGTATTTCCCCAAAAAGTTCCTGAAGCGCAAGGACAAAGGACATCCATAAGGGAAACTGGCTTGACTCAACAAATAGCGATGTTATGTCTTTCTGCACTCGTTCGCCGGTATGAAGAAGAACGGATACAGCGACCTTGTCTTTGGTACGTTTCAACGTACCCTCGAAGAGTTCGTTTCGATAATCTAGCGCCGATAGAATGGGAACCCCGTTATGGTCGCGGTATTCCGCGCGGATGCTCATCTCGCTCGAATCCACCCCGCCTTCCATCACAATTCCTATGGAAAACGCATTCTTGGCATTGCCCGTCTTGGAATCGCGTGAAGCGATTGTGTCGTACGGCCCCAAGTCGAATGGCGGCACGTTGAAATCCGGTCTAAACGAGAATGCCCCTCCGCTCATGGCCGCATGCAGCATGGCCAGCGCAGTCGTCTTGCCGGAACTGTTTTCTCCAACGAGGAACGTCAGCGGTTTGATCGGTATTTCGTGCGTTCCCTGGAAGCACCGAACGTTACGCAGGATAATCTTCATTGCTCCCTCCATCGCATGCCTGAACGGCGGATCATGCCGAAGGACCATTCGTCATTTGTCAACATAAATGACTATACCCCATGCCCTTTCTACGTTTCATCTCGCAACCCGGGGCTATCGCACTAAAATCCCCAACAAACGGGATTCACACTCTTCCGTCATTCCCGCGCAGGCGGGAATCCAGTGAGCACCAAACGTAATCGCAGTCGGCACTTCTGGATTCCCGCCTGCGCGGGAATGACGAGGCCGGGCTACGCGCAATGTTTCGGTATTGGCAGGGCCTTGCCTGCCTTCGAGGACTTTTCGGCCGTTGCGATTACCGCGATGACGCGGCGGGCGCTTTCGGGCGTAACAACCAACGGTTCGCCGAGCATGAGGTGGTCGGCGATGTTGCGGTAGTAGGCGTGCCAGTCCGAGTCGATATACTTGAGCGTGGCGTCCGTCCGCATGCCGTCGCGATAGCTGACGACGCGGAACTTGTCGTCGTCGTAATCGAGTATGCCGCCCTTCGTGCCGAGGATCCGCCAGCGCGGTTTATCGACTGCGGCGATCTGCGACAGTTCGATAAATGCGCTGCAACCGTTCGCGAACCGCACCGTGGCCGAGCAGTGATCTTCGTTGGTGACGTCGAACCATACGCGCTTTTCCTGGAAGTAGCCTGAGACCTCGACGATGTCCGCCGGGACCAATCCGAGCGTCCAGTCGACGACGTGGGCGCCCCAATCGTAGAACGCGCCGCCGCTGATTTTCTTCTCGGACCGCCACCAGTAACTGGGATGGTCGTAACCACCCATGCAGGCTTCGATATGGAATACGTCGCCGATCATGCCGCTCGATATGACGTTTTTGATCGCCATGTAATCGCCATCCCAACGGCGGTTGTGGAAGACGCTGAGCATCCGTTTATTCTTGCGCGCGGCATTGATCATCGCGTCGGCTTCATCGATGGTGATGCAGAACGGTTTCTCGGTGATCGCGTTCACGCCGGCGTTCAGGCATTCGATGACGAGTTTGGCGTGGATGTTGTGTTCGACGATGACGGTGGCAAGTTCGACGCCGGACTTTTCGAGCATTTGGCGCGACGACGCGTAGGTTGGAATGCCGGGGAAGTCCTCGACGGCCTCGATGCGGCGCTGTTCGACGAGGTCGCACGCGCCCGCGATCTCGAAGCCGGCCAATCGCATGCTTTCGATATGGTGCTGTCCCATCTTGAACGATTTGCCATAGCCGATGACGCCCGACTTCATGGTTTTGACTTCCTTGCGGCCAAAGGTCCAGTCGACGCCGCGCCGGAGTAGTTTCTGGACTTCGGGATGGTTCAACGCGCGCGCGTCGTGGCCCAGCGCGAGGAAGAACACGCGGCCTTTGCCGTACGACTTCGTGTACGCCATCGGCTGCGCTTTGCCTTTCCACATCGCCGTCGCCAAGACCTCGACGGCATCCGCCTGAAACTTGTCGAGGATATACAATTCATCGAACACGCGAAACGGTTGGACGCGGCGCGTGATCATCGAGTCCGCAGCCGTCGGAGTAACAGGGAACTCGAATGCGGCGTCGTGCGATGCGAAGGTCGCGCCAAGCATGTCGATGTACGCGGCGTTCTTCGCAAACGATGCCGCCGCGCCGTGCAGTCCGATGAACGCGCCGCCGGCCTTGACGAAATTGACCAGTCCGCTTTCCTGATCCTTTTTCAAGTCCCTGCCGTCTGTATAACCGAGGACGGCGTCGTAACGTCCGACGTTGCCCGCGCGCAACACGTTCAGGTCGGTTGTTACCGTGACCTGGTACCGTCCGGTCGCTTCGAGAGAGCTACTTACCATTTCGCTGCATTGGTCGAACGGGTGATACTCGCCACCGACCAACATGAGGATTTTCTTCGTAGCCATTGCACAACCTTTCTCTGCTATCATCCCACCACGTCAAGGCGCTCACATTCACGGGCGCATGCACCCGATCACGATTGTACGTGCGGGCCGCCGCAATGGCAAATTGTCCGCACATGCACGGGCGCACCAAGCTGTTAGTCAGACAGGCGTGATTTGACGGCTTGCTCTCTGCGTGGTAAGATGACTATAGGAACGGGACAATCCCGAGGAGGGTACTTCATTGAAACGCCTGTCCGCAAAAGGGTTTACATTAATCGAACTATTAACCGTCATCGGGATCATCATGATCTTGGCGGGATTGGTCTTCGTTGTCGGGCCTCGCATGATCGAGCGCGCGAGAATCACCAGTTGGACGCAGACGTGCAATGAAATCCGAACAACTGCCGTGGCCTTTCTCACAAAGAAGGCCGTAGGGGCCGACTCGTTCCCTCCCGCGTATGGGTACTTGAAGGAATCGATCGATCCCGCCCGACAGAATGAGATAGGTCAGCCGGACCCGACTGACAACAAAATACACGACGAGCGGTTTTTCTGCATGGTCCCGTATATCAGCAAGTTGGGGTACATGCGCAATTACGACGTCTATGATCCCTTTGCCAAGACCTCTCACGACACCGACCGGGATAACGTGTTAAGCATGCTCGAATTTTCTCTGGTGGGGGAAAAAGATGCGAGGATAGGCGAGTACGTGTTCTCGCCGGACGCGAAGACTATTTTGTACAATGGCGCCAATCTGTCCGACGAGACGAGTGCTCAACTGAAGACGCAACGTCCGATGTTATATATCCCCGTGAACTTGGCTCAGGCAAAATTGGTATCGCAGTACTATGCCAAGATCATGGCAATGGCAGACAACGAGAGTATCCTGGCTGGCGGGAACGCGACGCGCTGGAATTCCGACGAAACGTTTCCCACCGATCCGAACGATCCGAACGCTTCCAAGAATCCATTGAAACAGCTTCGTTTTCCGCCCAACCGTTACGATGACTTCCTGCTTATCAGTGTGGGGCCTGCGGCCGACACGGGCGGTATCGTGACGCCCATGCGGGTCGAAAACGGCAATGTCATCGACTACAGTTTGGAGTTCTTGGCCAATGTGAACAAGTTCGACTGGTATCACGTGCTCGCGTTACGTGCGTACTACCTAGCTACTCGCGATATCAATGGAAACCACATGCAAGGAAACGGCCTGTTGGATTTCGACTTCCGCAACCGCACGCGTTCAGGCGAGGCCAAGCCGGAAAGTTATAGCCAGTGCAAGCTTTGGGACAACACCACGAACTTGCCCGGAGAACTGTGTCATCTACCCAATGGCACCAACGGCGCTGGGCCGCTCATCTACATGCCAAACAAGGCTAGCGGCAAATAGGTGTACATCCAAGGCGGCTAGGGACTTAGCAAGAATCGACAAAAGTACCTTGCACGGAAATATTGGGTGCCTTCCGATGTCTGCCCAACACGAGATCCGGTGAAAACATAACGCATGTACCCGGACTTCGGGCAATCAATCTCTTGACTTCCACGCGAAAACCCGGTAAAGTTAAGTCACGGTAGGCAGATCTTTTGGTACGTAGGCTTTCTGGCCAAAGAAAAATCGACGTGGAGGGTAGTTTTCATGTCTCGCGCCTTGTTTTTATCATTTCTAGCAGTTCTTGCGGCGTGCTTAAGCGCCGGTGCAGTGCCCGGAAGCGGCGATTCTGAGATCGGAACGCTCGATACGGTACAGCCGAGGCTAAACAGCGTGATAGCAGTGTCGTCGTCGTCGCTTAGAGTCTCATTCAACGAACCGATGCTCGAACCGGGCGTCACGACGCCGGGCAACTACGCGGTCTCCGACTTAGGTGTGGGCACGCTGGGCGCGAATCCCAGCACCGTAACAGGCAGCGAGCCGTATGTGCTCGAGTGGGTTTCGGGCGAGATGAACACCGCGATCATCACCGTGACGGCCACGGGCCTGCAGGACGCCGTGGGCAATCCGATCGACCCGGCGCACAATAGCGCTTCGTGGACGGGTGGAGCGCCGCTTCCTTTGTATGTTTGGCCATTGGCGCTGGCACTGTTGGGTGCGGGTCTTCTTGTCCTTGCCCGACGGCACAATCGGGCCGACGCCATGCTACTGCTCGTATTGGCGGCGCTTATCGCCGCGCCCGTAGCGTTCGCTCAAACACCGACGGTCTCGAATGTGGTCTTCAAGCAAATCCCGTACGCCGGCGGCACGCAAGTGGATATCACCTACGATCTCTTCTCGCCGAACGGCCCTTGCATCGTCACGGTTTCGCTTTCCAAAGACGGCGGCGCGGACGGATTCATTCACCCCGTCACCTCGATCACGGGCGATCTGACGAGCGTAACCACGGGCACGGACCGCCACATCGCGTGGAACATCGTGGCGGATTATCCGAACGAAAACATTACGCAGGCCCAAATCCGCGTAACAGCGATTGTTCAGCACACGCTGACGTACAGGGCTGCCGCGAATGGACACATCGGCGGCACGACGCCGCAGACGGTCGTCCACGGCGGCAGCGGTACGACGGTGACGGCGGTGCCAGACGCGGGCTACCGCTTCGTGCAATGGAACGATGGAATTCTGACTGCGACGCGGTTCGATACGAACGTCACGGCCAACATCTCGGTAGAGGCAAGTTTCATGGCGCCAGAGATGGTTGCCATTTCGGCGGGAACGTTCAACATGGGCCGTCGGTCGGATGGCGACGACGCGACCGGCGGATCCGATGAACTGCCGGTGCATGCGGTTGCGCTCGGCGCCTACCAAATCGGGAAAGGCGAAGTCACGAACAAACAGTATTGCGACGTGCTGAACTGGGCGCTGGCGCAAGGGTATTTGAAGGACAGCTCGGGCACTGCTTGGGCGGGGACGGGCGACATTTATGCGGGCGGCAATTTGCAGATCGTCCTTTCTTACACGTCAACGGACTGCAACATCCAATATTCGGGTGGGGTATTTTCGTCGAAGACGCGGACGGGGCTCCCAGGCACGACGAACTATTCGATGGATACGCATCCAGTCGTTTGTGTGTCTTGGTATGGTTCGGTGGCGTTCTGCAACTGGCTGAGCCAGAGGCAGGGGCAGACGCCATGCTACGACATGGCAACGGCGAACTGGCCGTTGACGGTTGCGCCGCCGACACCGGGCGGATATCGCCTGCCCACCGAGGCGGAATGGGAACGCGCGGCGGCGTGGGACGGCAACAAACACTGGATCTACGGGTTTACCAGTGACACGCTGACGGATAAGAATCGCTGCAATTATTTCGACAACGCACCGAACAACGTGAATCCGTTGGGCCTAACGGCATATCCATACACGTCGCCGGACGCTTGGTTTGACGGCGTGCATAGGAGTCCGAACGGAAACGTGACGACGGTGAACAGCGCCAGTCCGGTTGGCACTTACGACATGTCTGGCAACGCCCTCGAATGGTGCCAGGACTGGTATTTTTCAACGTACTACAACGGCGGAGCGATGACGAATCCAACGGGACCTGCTACAGGCACGGGCCGGGTGCTTCGCGGCGGGTCGTGGCTCAACTACCGCGAGGGCTGCCGGTCCGCACGCCGCATCAGCCTCACGCCGGTCACCGCGTCCAGCAATCACGGATTTCGTGTTGTGACGGCCAGCTTCACGATCAAGACCTACACGCTGACGTACACCGCCGGGCCGAACGGCTCGATCGACGGAACGACACCGCAAACGGCAAATTACGCCGGTAGCGGCACTCCGGTGACGGCGGTCCCGAACACGGGTTATCACTTCGTGCAGTGGAGCGATGGAATCCCGACTGCGACGCGTACCGATACGAACGTGACGGCCAACATCTCGGTAACGGCCAGCTTCGCGATCAACATCTACACGCTGACGTACACGGCGGACGCGAACGGCTCGATCGACGGCATTTCCCCGCAATTCGTCAATCACGGCGCGAATGGCGCTGAGGTAACGGCTGTGGCCAATCTCGGCTATTCGTTTTTGCAGTGGAGCGACGGCTCGACGCAGAACCCGCGCACGGATACCAACGTCACGACGCATATTACGGTGGAGGCCAGTTTCGGCATTCTTCCCGTGGTTTCGTCGTTTGCGATCGAAGGCGGTGCATCCATGACGGAAAACTTGGTCGTGACGCTGGACAATGCGGCGACGAACAGTCCAACACATTACATGGCGAGCGAATCTGCATCGTTCTCCGGGGCGTCATGGGCCACCTATGCAACCGCTCCGTCATTCACGTTGTCCGGGGCGGTAGGATCGAGGACGGTGTACTTCAAGGTGCGCAACTCGGCGGGAGAGTCGGCGGTCGTCAGCGACACGATCTCGCTCAGCCCCGATACCGTATCCGTGGCGGCGGGGACGTTCACAATGGGGCGAACCTCGGCGGGCGAAGACGCAACGTACGGCAGGGAGGATGAGTTGCCGAGGCATTCGGTGTCTCTGGATGCCTACCAGATTGGGAAAGGCGAAACGACGAACCAGCAGTATTGCGATGTTCTGAACTGGGCATTGGCGCAGGGGCATCTGTACAGCGACACCGTCGGCACGAACTGGTCCGGTTCGGGCGACATTTACGCCGGAAACGCTTCGGGCGCCCGCTATCTCATCCTGTTCTTCAGTTCGACCTACTGCAACATCCAGTATGTTAGCGGCGCGTTTTCGGCGAAGACCCAAACGGGCCTGCCCGGAACGACGACCTACTCGATGGCGGCGCATC